>JAVHLI010000015.1 GCA_031082185.1 bacterium
CAGCTCCCGGAGTTCGCCGCCTTCCGCAAGGCCGTGACCGCCGCCCTGCCGGCCCGGCCTCCCGGGGCGCGCCACGCGACCGGTTGCGCCCCACCGCCGCGCGCGTGCGGGCCGGGTTGTATGATTCCCTGGGGGAATGGGTGGTCGGGCGCGCCGTTCTTGACCTGTTCGCGGGGACCGGGGCGCTCGGCATAGAAGCTCTCCTCCGGGGGGCGCGCCGGGCGGTCTTTGTGGAATGCGACGCGGCGCACGTGCGGGCGCTCCACGAACAGCTGAGGCGCCAGGGGCTGGCCCAGCGTGCAGTGGTGCGACGCGAGGACGCGGTTGAGGCGCCGTACCGCCTGGCACGTGCGGGCGAAGTGTTCGACCTGGTGCTCCTGGACCCGCCGTACGGGATGGGGTTGATCGCGCGGTCCCTGGCTGCGATCGTCGACTCCGGGGTCCTGGCCCCAGGAGGACGGGTCGTGGCAGAAGGTCACTGGCGGGACAGGCCTACCCTGCCCCCCGGCCAGGAGATGGCGCGGGAGGCACGGTACGGCGAGACCGCTCTGTGGTTCATTCGCTCGAGCGACGGGCCCCGCTCCTAGCGGGAGAAAGGAGCCTGTGTGCGCATTGCCGTCTACCCAGGTAGTTTCGATCCCGTTCACCACGGACACATTGAGGTCATCCGCAGGGCCGTGTGCCTTTTTGACCGGGTCATAGTGGCGGTCGCGGAGAACATTGACAAGGGTCTGGGCACATTCCCGCTCGAGGACCGCGTGGCGATGCTGCGGGAAGCGGTCGCGGGGATCCCGACGGTCGAGGTGGTGGCCTACAGTGGGCTGACCGTTGACTTCGCACGCACGCGTGGCGCGACCTGTCTGATCAAGGGGCTGCGCGCGGTCGGGGATTTCGACTACGAGCTCAAGCAGTCGGCTATGAACCGCCGGCTGGCTCCTGACCTGGACACCCTGCTGTTCATCGCCGATCCGCAGTTCGCGTTCGTGTCATCGGCGCTCATCCGCGAGGTGGCGGCGTTGGGCGGTGACGTCGGCGGGCTTGTGGCCCCGGCGGTTGCCGAGCGACTGCGGGTCCGTTGGCCAAGGAAAGAATAGCCTGTGGAGACCGTGCTGGAACTGCTCGATCGGACCGAGAGCGTGCTGCGGCGCCACCTGAAGCGTCTGCCGACCGAGCGGCGCCAGGCCATCGAGGACGAGGTCCTGGGCCTGTTTCGAATGGCACGGGCGGCTCTGCCCAGGGAGCTCCATCAGGCCTCCCGCCTCATGGAGGAAGCGGAACTGGCACTGGCGCGTTCTCGCGAGGAAGCCCGCCGCATTGTGCTGGACGCGCAGGCCCATGCTCGGTCGCTCGCCGAATCCGGAGGAGCCCACGGGCGTGTTTCGCAGGGCCCTGCCGCGACCGAAGAGGCAAAGCGCGAATCCGACCGCATCCGTCGTGGGGCAGACGAGTATGCCGCCGCCGTGCTGGCACGCCTCGAGGCGGAGATGGAAAGGATCCTGGCCGCAATTCGCCGGGGACAGGAAGTGCTGCGCGCCCCCGGCGAGCGTGACCGGCGGGCGTGACCGGCGGTCCGGGTGGGGGCGTTCATTGACACCCCAAAAACCGGGTCCCTATAATGGGCATGTTTAGCGAGGCGCACCTGCCGTGAGAGTAGATCTCCGTTCCCTGCGCGCCGAACGGGGCGCTGCGCTCGTGGTGGGTTGTGGCGAGCCGGTGGCGAGCGGGATCGCCGAGATGCCGTTCGTTGGTCCCGTCGAGGGAACCCTCTCGCTCACCAATCTGGGACCGTCCCTGCGGGTGGAGGGCCGGCTGGTGACGCGGGTTGATCTGACGTGCGATCGTTGTGCCGCGCCGTTCCGCGCCGTTGTTGAAGCGCCGGTGCACGAGGATCTCGCGTGGGACGGCGAGGAGTTCCTCTCGACGGCGCAGGGCACCACGGTACTGGACGTTGACGCGCTGGCTCGAGAGATGCTCCTGCTGGCGCTGCCCACGCCGGCGCGCTGCCGTCCCGATTGCCCGGGGCTGTGCGGCAACTGCGGGGCCGATCTCAATGCTGGACGCTGTGCCTGTGAGTGAGTCCGCGCTTGTGCGCTGAGAAACGGGAGGAGATTCTGTGGCCCAGAAGAGACGAGGTCCCAAGTCAAGGACGGGTTCACGCCGAAGTCATTTCAAGGCGGTCCCCCCCACCCTGGTGACGTGCCCGCAGTGCAAGTCCCGGATCGTTCCCCACCGGGTTTGTCCCTCCTGCGGCTTCTACGACGGGCGCGAGGTCGTCGTAATCAAGAGCCGGCAGCCCAAGAAGAAGGAAAAGTAGGGCCCGAGGTGCGAGCCCGGCGATGAGGATCGCTGTGGACGCGATGGGCGGGGACCACGCCCCCCGCGCCATCGTTGAGGGAGCGGTTCATGCCGCCCGGGACTTTGGCGTTGAGCCGGTGCTCGTGGGCATCCCGGCGAGGATCGAGGCGGAGTTGCGCCGCGTCGGTGCGGGCGCGCTCTCGGTTCAGATCGTCGAGGCCCCGGATGTCATAGAGATGCACGAGCACCCGGCAATGGCCCTGCGCCGCAAGCGCCGGTCCAGCATCGCCGTGGCAGTGCAGCAGGTGCGCGAGGGCCACGCCGACGCCGTCGTCAGCGCGGGCCACACCGGCGCGGCGATGGGCGCCGGCCAGTTGATCCTGGGGCGCATCAAGGGGATAGATCGTCCGGCCATCGCCGCGGTGCTGCCCACCGTGGGGGGGCGGCGGGTGGTGCTGCTCGACGCAGGGGCGAACGTGGACTGCAAGCCGCAGCACCTGGTGCAGTTTGGGATGATGGGCAACATCTACGCGCGGGAGGTGCTCGGGATTCCCTCGCCACGCGTGGGCCTTCTCAGCAACGGCGAGGAGGACATCAAGGGCAACGACGTGACGATTCACGCAGCCGGCATCCTTCGTGATTCGGATCTCAACTTCGTGGGCAACATCGAGGGAAAGGACCTCTTCTTCGGCCTCGCGGATGTGGTGGTCTGCGATGGGTTTGTCGGAAACGTCGTGCTGAAGTGCGGGGAAGGGCTGGTCCTGGCGATCCGCCAGATCTTCACCTCCGAGCTTCAAGGCTGGCGCGGCCGACTGTTGGCGCTCTACCTGCTTCCCCTGCTTCGTCCCGCCCGCAGGATCTGGGGGCGGCTCGACTACCGGGAGCACGGAGGCGCGCCGCTGCTGGGCATCAACGGCGTGTGCATCATCGCCCACGGCCGGTCTAACTCCCGTGCCATCCGCAACGCTATTCGCGCGGCGATGGATGCCGCCACGCACCAGGTGCCGGCACGCATCAGCTCCGCCATCCACGGTGAGAAGGCGGCAGCCCTCCCATGCCTCAGGTGACCATGCGCGAGGGCAACGCCGCGAAGAACGGAGGTTACTGATGGCAGTTCGCGGTTCAACCATCGCCGGCATCGGACGCGGGATCCCGCCGCGCGTCCTGACGAACCAGGAGCTGGAACGGATGGTGGATACCAGCGATGAGTGGATCCAGACGCGCACCGGGATCCGTGAGCGCCGCATTGCGGCTCCCGAGGTGGCCGCCTCGGACCTGGCATGCGAGGCGGCGGCCGAGGCACTTGCCGACGCGGGCGTTTCGGCAGACGAACTCGACCTCATCATCGTGGGAACCGCGACCCCCGACATGCTGTTCCCGGCGACCGCGTGCTTGGTGCAGGATCGGCTGGGGGCCCGGCGCGCCGGAGCTTTCGACGCGTCGGCGGCCTGCAGCAGTTGGGCTTATGGGGTGGCGGTGGGGCACGCGGCGGTTGCCTCCGGTAGGGCCGAGACCGTGATGGTCATCGGTACGGAGGTCCTCTCACGGATTACCGATTGGAGCGACCGCGCCACGAGCGTGCTATTTGGCGATGCCGCAGCGGCGGTGATCCTGCGTCCGTGCAAATCCGGGGAGGGATTCCTGGCTTTTCACCTGGGCGCGGACGGCGCCGGCGCGCCGCTCATCGAGTTGCCGGCCGGCGGATCGCGCCGGCCTCCCGGCCACGATACCGTCGCGGCGCGAATGCACTACCTCAAGATGAACGGTCGCGAGGTCTACAAGTTCGCCGTTCGGGCGATCCCGCGGGCCATCGAACGGGTGGTGGAGGAGGCGGGTCTCACGGTTGAGGACGTGGACTGCTTCGTGCCACACCAGGCAAACGTCCGCATCATCGAGGCGGCGGCCGAGCGGTTGGGCCGGCCGTTGGAGCGGTTCTTCATTAACGCGGACCGGTACGGCAACACATCTTCGGCTTCGGTCCCGGTGGCTCTGTACGAGGCCGTGGAGCAGGGGCGCATCCGCCCGGGCAGCTTGGTGGTGTTCGTGGCGTTTGGGGCCGGGCTCACCTGGGGCGCCGGTGCGATCCGGTGGACGGATGATTCGGCCTTGACTCGGCGTTCGGGCAGCAGCACGCCGTGATTGCGTTCGTCTTCCCGGGACAGGGAGCCCAGTACGTGGGCATGGGTGTGGAGCTGGCCGCGCGGTATGTGTCGGCGCGACGCGTCTTTGACGAGGCCAGCGAATCCATCGGGCTTGACCTTCTGGAGCTCTGTCGCACGGGACCGGAGGAGCGGCTACGCCAGACCGAGAACACGCAGCCGGCCATCCTCACTTGCAGTTGGGCGGCTGCCGCCGCCCTGGCCGAACACGGCGTCCGGCCCGCCATGGCGGCAGGCCTCAGTCTGGGAGAGTACACGGCCCTGGTGGCCGCCGGGGCGCTCGCTCTTGTCGATGCCGTTGCGCTGGTGCGGCAGCGCGGGAAGTTCATGCAGGATGCAGTGGAAGGACAGCATACGGCGATGGTGGCGGTGATGGGTCTGCCCGCGGAGCGCGTGGACGAGATCTGTCGACAGACGCCGGGTGTGGTTGAGGCCGCCAGCTTCAACGCGCCCGGTCAGGTTGTGGTCGGCGGGGAGGCGGGAGCGGTTGAGGATGCGTCGGCTCGGCTGCTGGCAGCCGGCGCGCGGCGGGTCACGCGCCTGGCCGTCAGCGCCCCATTCCATACTTCGCTGATGAGGCCTGCGGCCGCACGCCTGTCCGCGGCTTTTGGGCGGGTGAACGTGGCTCCTGCCCGGATCCCGGTCGTGGCCAATGTTATCGCGCAGCCCGTGCGGGAGCCGCAGGAGATACGGGCCGCGCTGCTCGATCAGGTGGCGGCGCCGGTGCGGTGGGAGCAATCGGTCCGAACGCTGCGCGCCCTCGGCGCCTCGGTCTTCGTTGAGGTGGGACCTGGGACGGCGCTGGCCGGGCTCATTCGGCGTACTGTCCCGGGAGCTGTGGTGGTTTCGGTGCAGGACCCCTCGACGCTTGACGCGGCGCTCTTGACCCTCGGACCGGTCACGACGTCGCCCGAGCAGGGGCACGCCGGGAGCCGGAGGTAGCCGGACACCGTGGGCCGGCTTGACGGTAAGGTCGCACTGGTCACCGGTGCCTCGGGTGAAATCGGCAGCCGCGTCGCCGTGGCGCTGGCCTGTGAAGGGGCGGCACTGGTCGTTCACTTCGGAGCGAACAGCGAGGCGGCTCTGACCGTTGTTAGGGAAATCGAGGCGGCAGGGGGGCAGGCCCGAGCGGTCGGCGCCGACCTCTCCAGGCCCGAGGAAGCGGCGGGGATGATCGCCGCGGCCCTGGAGGCATACGGTCGGCTGGACATCCTGGTGAACAACGCGGGGATCGTGCGTGACGGGCACGTGCTGAGTATGCGTGATGAGGACTGGCAGGCCGTCCTGGACACCAACCTCAGCGGGACTTTCTACTGCATCCGGGCCGTGCTGCGCGAGTTCCTCCGTCAGAGGCGCGGGCGGATCATAAACATCACCTCGACCGCCGGGCAGGGAGGCAGCACCGGGCAGGCGAACTATGTGGCCGCCAAGGCAGGGGTCATCGGTCTTACGCGGGCGGTCGCGCGCGAGGTAGGTGCGCGCGGGATCACCGCAAACGCGGTGGCCCCGGGCTACATCGCCGCGGGCATGACCGAGGGTCCGGTACCGGAGGACGTCGAGCGCTACCTGGCGCAGATACCGTTGGGGCGGGCCGGCACAGCGGATGATGTAGCCGCGGCCGTGGTCTTCCTTGCGTCGGATGAGGCAGGGTATATTTCGGGGCAGGTCCTGAACGTGGATGGCGGAATGATCATGCACTGACCGAAGGGGGAAGCGTTCATGGCAACGGTGTTCGAACGTGTGAGGGCTAAGGTGGCCAGTCAACTCACTGTGGAGGAAGACAAGATCTTGCCGGAGTCTTCGTTCATTGAAGACCTGGGCGCGGACTCCCTCGATGTCGTCGAGCTTGTGATGGCGCTGGAGGACGAGTTCGGGATCACGATCCCTGACGACCAGTCCGAGAAGATAGCGACCGTGGGCGACGCCGTGGCTTTCATCGAGCGTCAAGTCAAGGGGTCGGCGCAGTAGCGCCACACGGTGCCTGAGGGCTTCCTGGTATCCGGCGTGCGCAGGCGGGTTGCGGTCACCGGGCTGGGCGTTGTGAGCCCGATCGGAGTGGGCCATCGGGAGTTCTGGTCCGCGCTGCTCGAGGGGCGCTCAGGCGTGGATCAGATCACCGCATTCGACGCCTCGGGGTACTCAACGCGGATCGCCGCCGAGGTGCGCGGCTTCGATCCACTGGTGTTCATGGACCGCAAGGAAGCGCGGCGCACAGACCGATTCGTGCAGTTTGCGTACGCCGCCGGGCGAATGGCGCTCGACGACGCCGGCTATGTCATAACGCCGGCCAACGCGACGCGGACCGGCGTGATGATCGGGTCGGGAATCGGAGGCGCCACGACGTGGGAAGAGCAGCACCGGCAGCTGCTCTTGAAGGGACCCGAGCGGGTCTCGCCGTTCTTCGTCCCTATGATCATCTCGAACATGGCCAGCGGGGTCACCTCGATTCTCACGGGGGCCAAGGGGCCGAGCTCCTGCGTGGTTACGGCGTGCGCCACCGGCGGCAACGCGATCGGTGACGCATCGCGGATGATCGAGCGCGGCGACGTGGACGCGATGCTGGCCGGGGGCTCGGAGGCCGCCATCACGCCGCTGGCGGTGGCGGGGTTCTGCTCGATGAGGGCGATGTCCACGCGGAACGACGAGCCTCGTCGGGCGTCGCGCCCGTTCGACGCCGGCCGGGACGGCTTCGTGATGGGCGAGGGCGCGGGCGTGGTACTCCTGGAGGCGCTGGAGCACGCCGAGGCGCGCGGGGCCCAGATCTACGGAGAGGTAATCGGCTACGGCGCAACCGCCGACGCCTTCCACATCACGCAGCCTGATCCCGAAGGCGACGGCGCGCTGCGGAGCATGGCCACGGCCCTCTCCGATGCGGGGATCACGCCGGAGGAGATTGACTACATCAACGCACACGGTACGAGCACGCCGTACAACGATCGGCTTGAGACGCTGGCGATCAAGCGCCTCTTCGGCGCGCACGCGCGCCGGCTCGCCGTCAGCTCTACGAAATCCATGATTGGGCATCTGATGGGGGCGGCGGGCGGCGTGGAGTTCATCGCGTGCGCGTTGGCGTTGCGCCACCAGATGATGCCGCCTACAATTAACTATGAGGTTCCCGATCCACAGTGCGATCTTGATTACGTGCCGAATCTGGCCCGCCCTGGACGGCTGCGCACGGTGATTTCCAACGCGTTCGGGTTCGGGGGCCACAATGCCACACTCGTGTTGAGGGCAAACCATGCGTAGACCCAAGCGTGCGCTACCGCCGCCTCTCCCGCCCGATGAGACCGGTGCGGTGGGCGAGGTGCTGTCACAGGAACGGCTGGCCAAACTCGCGGCGCTGGAGGAGCGACTGGGGGTGCGATTCCGCGACCGGTCGCTGCTCGACCTGGCGTTGCGCCACGGGTCGTTCAGCCACGAGCGCGGCCAGGACCCTGCCAAGAGCTATGAGCGGCTGGAGTTCCTGGGGGACGCGGTCCTGAGTCTGGTGGTCGCCGACGACCTCTACCGCAGGAACCCAGAGATGGACGAGGGGGGGCTGGCGAAGAACCGCTCGCGACTGGTAAACGAGGGGGCGCTGGCCTCATTCGCCCGCCGGTTGAACATTGGCGAATACCTGATGCTGGGCCGGGGTGAGGAGAAGGGAGGAGGGCGGCAGCGCGCCTCGATGCTGGCCGACTCCGTGGAGTCGGTCCTGGGCGCGGTCTACGTGGACTCGGGCTACGGCGTGGTGCACGCCCTTTTGATACGCTGGCTCGGAGAACTGGCTGAGGACATCCAGCGCGTCGGAGACGACTTCAAGAGTCAGCTTCAAGAACGGTTGCAGCGACGCCGCCAGATGCCCAAGTACCGCATCGCCCGCGCCGAGGGCCCCGAGCACGCGCGGACATTTTCCGCCGTCGTTGAGGCCGCCGGCAAGCCGATCGGAGATGGCGTCGGCCAGAGCAAGAAGGAGGCGGAACAGGCTGCCGCGGCCGATGCGCTGCGCCGGCTCGACAGCGGGGCTCAGTGAAGCGGCTGTGGGCCCCGTGGCGGTTCGCCTATATCGCCGCCCCTGCCGTGACCGGCTGCGTTCTCTGTGAGGCGCCGGCCTCAGGTGACGACCGGGCCGTCCTGATCCTGCACCGCGCCCAGGATGCCTACCTCATCCTCAACCGATTTCCCTACAACACCGGCCACCTGATGGCGGTGCCGCTTAGGCACCTGGCCCGCCCCGACGAACTGACGCCACGCGAGGGCGAAACGCTGCTGGCGCTCGTGAGTCTGGGAGTTCGGGCGCTGGAGCGTGCCATGGAGCCCGACGGGTTCAACATCGGCATGAACCTGGGCCACGCTGCCGGCGCCGGGATTGCCGATCACCTGCACCTGCACATCGTCCCGCGCTGGTCGGGCGACACCAACTTCATGCCGGTTCTCGGCGGCGTCAAGGTGCTTCCTGAGCACCTGGATGATACCTATCAGCGGCTGGCCTCGGCCCTGGCGTCCCTGACCGGGCCCGGCACGGCCTGAGGCCGCCCCTGCCCCAACCGATGCGCTTTGGAACCCGCCGGACCGTTCTCGTCGCCCTGGTCCTTGCCACCGCCGTTGTGCTCGTCCAGCCGGCATTCCTGCGGCAGGACACCAGGCCCCCGGGATTTCGGGCGGACGTGCTCGTGGTAGGCGGAAGCCCCTCCGGCGTGGCCGCGGCGCTCGCGGCGGCGCGCCAGGGCATGGTGGTGGTCCTCGTGGAGAGCCGCCCGTTTCTGGGGACGGTCATGACCGGCGCCATGCTCAACATGGTGGACATGAGCCGCGGACCCAACGGGGAGAACCTCATCAAGGGGATCTTCTTAGAGATCTATCGGGAGATCGGGGGGATCACCTTCGATCCCCGCAGGGTTCATGAGATCCTGCGGGCCAAGATAGAGGCCGAGCCGGGGATAGTTTCCTTGTTGGGCATAGAGCACACCGAACCCATCGTTGTGGAGGGCCGTGTCGGCGGGGCACGGGTGCGGCTCTCGGATCAGGCGATGACCCCGATCCATGCCGTGGTCACCGTAGACGCCACCGACGACGGCGACCTGGCGGCTGCCTCCGGCGTGCCGTTCACGTACGGCCGGGAGGCCTCCGGGCTGGATCGCCGGGCGATGCCTGCGACGCTGATGTACCGCGTGGCCGATGTGGACTGGCCGGAGATCATCCGGTACGCGCGTGCCCACAGGCGCGGCCGGCAGCCCAGCGGCGCCTTCCACGGATACGCCTGGGGTTCCAGGGAGGCGATGCGCGGGTACCATCCCGCCGATAGGCGGCTTTCGGCGCACGATCTGAACATCGGCAAGCTGCCCGACGGGACGGTGCTCATCAACTCGCTGCAGATCCACGATGTGGACGGCACGGACCCGGCCTCCCGTGCCGACGGCTACGCGCGCGCGGTTGGGGAGGTCCCCAACAAGGTATCCTACCTGCGGGCCAACGTTCCGGGGTTCGCCGGTGCGCGGCTGGTTGAGGTGGCGCCGGAGCTCTACATCCGTGAGACGCGGCATCTCGCCGGGCTCTACACGCTGACCGGAAAGGACATCCTTGAGCGCACGCGCTTCTGGGATCGCATCGGCGCCGCGTCCTATCCGATAGACCTACACCAGTACGTGCAGGGCGAGCAGTACCCCTACCGGCCGGCAAGGCGGGAGTATACGATCCCGCTCCGTTCGTTGATAACCGCGAGGATAGACGGCCTGTTCGTGGCGAGCCGTGCCTTCTCGGCCACCTACCAGGCCGCGGCCTCGGCCCGCGTGATTCCAACCACGATGGCCATGGGAGAGGGCGTCGGCGTGGCCGCGGCCGTGGCCGCCGCGCACAGCGTGACCCCACACCAGCTCGCGCAGCGGCAAGACCTCGTCCGCGAGGTGCAGCAGCGCCTCCTGCATGCGGGCGCGCGGATTGACTACTGACATGGACGGGCCGGTCGGCCCGAGAGAGGGTAGCGTCGTGTCCCTGCCCGATGTTCTGACGCTGGCCTACCACGCACGCGAGCCACACCCCAGGGAGGTGCCGCTCGAAGCGGTCTACCGCGACCTGGAGGCACCCGCGCCGACGGGCCGGCCCCACGTTATCCTCAACATGGTCCAGACCCTGGACGGCGCCGTGGCCGTTGAAGGCAAGGCCTGGCAGATCGGCTCCGAGGTGGATCACTACCTGTTCAGGACGCTGCGCGGATGGGCCGACGCCGTGCTCTGCGGCGCGGGCACGCTGCGGCAGAACGACATCGTGGCCGTCACGCACCCGCACCTGCAGGCTGCGCGTGCGGCCGCGGGCCGACCTGCCAATCCCGCGGCGTTCGTCGTCTCCGGCCGGGCCGAGTTCTCCGATGCGGTGCTGCGCAAGCGCTTCTTTGCGCACCGGGATTTCGCATCGGTCGTGGTCACGACCGAGCTGTCACGGGCGGCGGATCTCCGGCGGGTAGAGGAAGCGGGCGCCGAGGTCTGGGTGGTCCCGGCTGCCGCGTCCGGGGAGGTAGATCTGGAGGCCGCTCTGGGGCTGCTGGCCGACCGCGGGTTCGGAAGGGTACTGGCAGAGGGCGGACCGGTTACCAACCGGCGCTTGGTCGAAGCGCAGGTCCTGGACGAGCTCTTCCTGACCGTGTCGCCGCAGGTGGCGGGTGTTCCTACGCGCTCCGGGGTCCTGGCCGGGATCCTGGGCGGCGCTCAGGTGGGGCTTGCTCTGATCAGCGAGTTTCAGTACCGGGACCCGACTCTGCGAGAGTGGTACCTCAGATTTGCCGTAGCCCGCTGATTCCCTCTCCTGTTCGGCATTGACATACGAACACCTGTTCGTATAATCGGTGTGGAGCCCCTTCAATGTCCACACCCTTTCCCGGCACCGGATTTGTTCTCGTCCACGGGGATCCGGCCTGCCTGACCATAGGCCTGCTACTCGGCCTGCGCGCAGCGGCTCCTGCCAGCCCGCTCCTGATCGTAGATGGGGCAAATGCGCTCAACCCGTACCTGCTCTCCGGCCTGGCGCGCCGGATGGGGCGGCGTCCCGAAGCCCTGCTGGCCGGCGTTTTCATCTCCCGCGTTTTCACCGCCTACCAGCTCGAAGTCGCGGTCGTTGACCGGCTGGAGAGCGTTGTTGCGGCGCGCCGTTCCTGCGGCGTGCTGCTTGCCGGCCTGCTGGATCCCCTCCACGACAAGGACCTCTCCGCCGCCGAGGCCCGGCGGATCTTCCATCGGGTGCTTGCAACCCTCACCCGCCTGGCCGCACAGCCGCACCTGCTGGTGGTGTCCGCGGCGTCCCAGCCGCCGGTACGCGGGCGTGAAGGGTTCGGGGCGCAGCTCGCCGCAGCGGCGGACCGGGTGTTCCGCGTCGTGTCCCGCGAAGGAAGGATCGAGATCACCGGGGAGAAACCCGCGCCCGGCCGCTGGTGGTGGGAGCCGGAGGTGCCGCTGCTGGCCGCGCGGCGGTGGTGCTGATGGGCCGCACCGTACCCACCATGACGCAGATCGTAGCCCAGGAGGAGGCGAACTTCGCGCCGTTCCGCCGGGCGCTGCGCAGCGAGGACCGGGTGATCCTCGACCGGCTCTTCGCAGCCGCGCGCCACCACACCGCGCCCGCCGCCTATCTTTCGCATCCGGTGCCGTTCGAGGTTATCCTGCTGGCCATGCTGATCGAGATGGCGAAGCTGGTGGAGGCGCTGCGCGTCCGCCTGGAAGGCCTGGAGGCCGGTGATCCCACGGGTGATCCCAGGACGGGGTGAGGTGACGCTGACCGGCTGGTTGTTCGACACCTATTCCACCGGGGAGGGCATGGCGGTCTGGTTGATCGGCGAGGACGGCCGGGCGCACCGCCTGGTGGTGCCGTTTGCTCCGGTCTTCTATACAGCCGGACCGGAGCGCCTTCTGGCCCGGCTGCCGGCGCGCCTGGCCGACCTGGGAATTGCGGCCGAGACGGCGATGGCCGCGCGGGAAGAGCTCCTCTCCGGCGCGGCGCTGCCGGTGCTGCGGATCGCCGTCCGCTCACCGCTTGCGTTCCCATCCGCGGTACGCTCGGTCGCCCGCATCAGAGGCCTGACGCCGTTCGATTGTGACCTCAGCGTCCCCCAACTGTTCTTTGCACAGACCGGGCTGTTCCCGCTGGGGCGGTACCGGGTGGAGGAAGGGTCGGTCGTCACGGTAGCGGAGTTTCAGCCGTTGGACACGCCGGAAGATCTTGAGTACGTTCTTCCTCCGCTGGTGACAATGCGCCTGCGCCTGGACGGCGACCCGATCAACCCGGCACACGGCCGGATGACCGAAATCGAGGCGTCGGTAAACGGAGAAACGGTCGTGCTCTGCGGCGACCGCCCGGAGGACCTGATCACCAGCCTCAACCGCCTGCTCGAGCGCTACGATCCCGACATCCTTCTCACCGAGTGGGGCGACGCGTTCCTCCTACCGCGACTGCAGACGCTCGCGGCGCGGGTCGGCGTGCCGCTGCGGTGGAACCGCGAGCGCGGCGGGGGCCTTCAGGTGCGGCGCGCCCGCTCGTACGTCACCTACGGCCAGACCGTCTTCACGGCCGGCGCGCAGATGCTCCACGGCCGTTGGCACCTCGACCTGCGCAACTCGTTCATATACGGCGAGTCCGAACTGTCCGGGCTGATTGAGATCGCTCGCCTGGCGTGCCTGCCGGTGCAGTATCTGGCCCGGACCTCGATCGGGACGGCGATCAGCGCGATGCAGATCCACCGCGCGATCCGGCGGGGCGTGTTGGTCCCCTGGCGCAAAAGCGAGCCCGAAGGGTTCAAGTCGGCCGGGGAACTGCTGGTCACCGATAAGGGCGGGCTCACCTACCAGCCGGTCGTGGGCGTGTTCGAGGGCGTCGGTGAGCTGGACTTCGCATCCATGTACCCTACGATTATGGCGCGGTTCAACATCTCGCCTGAGACGGTCAATTGCAGGTGCTGTCCCGACGCGCCGCGCGTGCCGGAGACCGGCGCGCGCCTGTGCCGGCGCCGGAGGGGTCTGCTGCCGGAGGTGCTGGAGCCGCTGCTCCGGCGGCGGGCGTACTACAAGCGGCGGAGGCAGGAGACGTCCGGCGAGGCGCGCGCCCTCTACCAGCAGCGGCAGACGGCGCTGAAGTGGTGTTTGGTCTGTTCATTCGGGTACCTCGGGTATCGCAACGCCCGCTTCGGCCGCATCGAGGCGCACGAGGCCACAACCGCCTTCTCCCGCGAGATGCTCCTGCGGGCCAAGGAGCTGGCTGAAGCCCAGGGCTACCGGATGCTCCACGCGTTGGTGGACTCGATGTGGCTGCACCAAAGCGGCGCCACGCGCGCCGACTACGATGCCCTGGCCCTGGCCATAGAGGAGACGACCGGGCTTCCGATTCTCGTCGAGGGCGTCTACGACTGGATCACGTTTCTGCCGTCGCGAACGCATCCGGGCTTGGGTGTGCCCAACCGCTACCTGGGCCGGTTCGATGACGGCACGACGAAGGTGCGCGGCATCGAACTCCGACGCTCGGACGTCCCTGCGTTCATCGAGCGCACGCAGGCCAGGATGCTGGAGGTGCTCTTCGCGGCCAGGACGGCGGCGGAGGTACGCGCCGCGATCCCGCGGGTGCTGGACATCCTGACCGAGGCCGTGGTCCGCCTGCGGGGCGGGGAGGTCAGGGCCGCTGATCTTGCCGTGACGACGACCATCTCGCGCGCGCCCGAGGAGTACAGAAACAACGCGGCTGTGGCCGTGGCCGCTCGGCAGATGGCCCGCTCCGGGGTGCGCCTGCATCCAGGCGAGCGGATCCAGTACATCATCATCAACACGGGCGCGCGTCTGCCCGACGATCGCGTCCGGCCCCTTGGACTACTGGGACCTGACTGGTCGTGCGACGTGGACTACTACACCGGCCAGTTGATGCGCGCCGCCGAGACGTTGTTGGTTCCCCTGGGATTTCCTCTGGCGCGACTGGAACAGGAGGTGCAGCTCAGGATGCAGGCGGGCGGCTGAGCGGGCGGTATCAGCGGGAGGCGGCCAGCAGCGCCTGCATCTCGCGGCCGTTCTGCGCGGCCTGGCCGCGTGCGTGGTTGTTGAACATGAGATAGAGGGAGCCGACGCGGGGCGCCAGCGTGCGTACGGTCGCGGCCCACCCTTCCATCTCCTCCTGGGAGTAGAGGTAGTCGTATGCCCGGTCCGTGGAGACCCGGCGCTCCAGTAGCGCCGGATTGCGGCCGTGGAAGCGGACGACCGACCACCCCGCGGTTACCTCGACCTCGGGCGGGGGGAGGTACTGCACCTGGGCCATGTCCGGGACCACATAGGCATATCCGCGCTCGCGCAGGAAGCCCAGGAACGCCTCTCGGTGCCGGTGGTACAACCACTCCTTGTGGCGGATCTCCACGGCCACGGGCCAGTCGCGCAGGTAGGGGGCCCACGCATCCAGGTAGGCGAACAGGTCGGGCGCATACCCCAGGCCCTTTGGGAACTGGAATAGGACGTAGCCCAGCCGGCCCGCCGCGGCAAAGACGTTGACGAACTCCGCGAACTGGTCCCAGGCCGCGCCCAGCGCCTCCTCCGGGACGCGGTCGCCGCGCACCGGGCCGCCGGACCGCAGACCCGGGGGTAGGAGGGCCGCGATCGCGGGCGGTAGCCGACGGGGATCGCTCTCGTGCCGCGTCAGCCAGGCGAAGGCCTTGATGCCGAACCGGAACGAGGCCGGTGTCCAGTCCAGCCACTGTCCGGCGCGTTCCAGGGGCTGCAGGGCGTGGTAACTCGCGTCCACCTCGACGGCGGGGAAGACGCCGGCGTAGTGCGCCAGTCGGGCTCTCGGTTCAGTCTTGGTCCCGCGCGGGTAGAAGTCGCTGGCCACCACGCCACGGTCCGCCCACGAGCAGGTGCCCACGAAGACCTCGCACCCTCGGAGGGGGATCGGGACGGTCGCCGGGGCGCCGCCGGGTTCCGGGAACAAGCTCACAGATGCAATCCACCGCGTGTTTGACAGTACCTTCGCGCCGTGGCTATAATGTCCTGGGCTTCTGCCCGTTTTTTTTGCGCCTGATCATCCTCACCACCTGGAAGGGGATTGCCGTTGAGAGCGCGTCTCGGCGTCCGTCTGGTCATAATCTTCGTCCTGGGCCTTGCTGCGATACAGGTAGCGTTCCGGCCGCTCCAGTTCGTCGGCCGCATGCCGGTGTTCGGCAGCCCCACGCTGCGCATGAACCTGGGCCTTGACCTCAAGGGAGGCAGCCTGCTCGTGCTGGAAGGGCAGGATACGCCGACCGTCCAGGCCACGCCCGAGGCGGTGGATGCCGCGATGCGGGTGATCGAGAAGCGCATAGATCAGTTGGGCGTGGTGGAACCGACGATCCAGCGGCAGGGCCTGAAGCGCATCATCGTCGAGTTGCCCGGAATCCAGGATCCCGAACGGGCGATGAAGCTTATCGGGAAGACGGCCTTGCTGGAATTCGTGGACACCGGTGCGCAGTCGCTGCCCGAGGGTGCGCAATGGAGCGCGGACGGCAAGACGGTCATCCTCCCCGAGCGGCCGGATGCGCCTCAGCCCTCGGACCAGACCGGCGCCGCCCGATCGCTGCCTCTGGAGAAGAAGGTGGTACTGACCGGGGCGGATCTGGAAAGCGCGCAGGGTGGCTTCGACCAGAACAGCGCCGAGCCCATCGTCCACTTCAAGTTCCGCGGCAAGGCCGCCAAGACGTTCGAGGATTACACGGCCGCGAATGTCGGCAAGTACCTGACGATCGTGCTCGACAACGAGGTCATATCATCCCCGGTCATCCGGGATCGCATCACCGGCGGGAGCGGCCAGATCAGCGGCGGTTTCCGCGTAATCGAGGAGGCCCGCGACCTGGCCGTCCTCCTGCGGGGAGGGTCGCTGCCCATCCCGGTTGAGGTGGTGGAGAACCGCACCGTCGGACCTCAGTTGGGCCGCGACTCGATCGATAAGAGCCTGCGGGCGTCGAGCGTCGCGCTCTTGGCGGTTGCGCTCTTCATGGCGCTCTATTACGGCCTGCCGGGTCTCCTGGCCGACTTCGCGCTTTTCCTCTACCTGCTGGCCTTGCTGGCGCTGCTGAGCGGCCTGGGCGCAACGCTCACGCTGCCGGGTATCGCCGGGATCGTTCTCTCCATCGGGATGGCGGTGGACGCCAACGTGATAATCTTCGAGAAGGTCAAGGAGGAGCTGCGCGCCGGCAAGAGCCTGCGCGCGGCGATAGCGGCGGGTTGGAGCCGGGCGACGACCACGATCCTGGATTCCAACGTCACCACGCTGATCGCCACGACGGTGCTGTTCCTCCTGGGCTCCGGGCCGATCCGTGGCTTCGCGGTCACGCTCAGCATAGGGGTGCTGGTCAGCATGTTTACGGCGATCGTCGTCACGCGGGCATTCGTGGACGCCGCCGCGGCCGCGGGTCTCGGGCCGCAGTTGGCCCGCCTGGCCGGGAGGATCGTGCGATGACCACCCGGACCTGGGACATAATAGGCAAGCGGCGCTGGGGGTATGCCTTCTCCCTGCTCCTCATCATCCCCGGCGTGATCGCGCTCATTACCAACTCGGCCGCAGGGAGGGGCGCGCTGGACTGGGGCGTGGACTTCACAGGCGGCAACTTCTTCCAGTTGGAGATGGAGAGGCCGTTCAGTACCGGGCAGGTCCGCGCGGTCGCGGACCGATTTGTCACTGGCCAGAGCGTCATCCAGAAGGCGGAGCAGGAGGTGCTGATCCGCACCAGGCCGCTGACCCCCGAGGCGAAGAGCGGTCTGCTTGCTGCGCTAACGCAGGAGTTCGGCAAGGTTACCATCCTGCGCGAGGACGAGGTTGGACCCAAGATCGGACGAGAGCTGCGCAACGTGGCGATCATCGGCGTGCTGATCGGCCTTGCGCTGCAGGTGCTCTACGTCTCCTACCGGTTCAAGTCCGTCCGGTACGCCATGGCAGCAGACATCGCGCTGCTCCACGATCTGCTCGTCGTCGTGGGGATCTTCGCCCTCACGCGGAAGGAGGTCAACACCGCCTTCGTGGCGGTGCTGCTGACCGTCGTCGGCTACTCGATCAACGACACGATCGTTGTCTTCGACCGAATTCGCGAGAACCTGGCGATGCGGGGGCGAGAGGCATTCGATCGGCTGGTCAACCGCAGCATACTTGAGGCATTGGTGCGCTCGATCAATACCGTGCTGACCACGATCATGGCGATAGGCGCGATCTATGTTTTCGGAGGTAGCACCGTTCGCGACTTCGCCTTCGGCTTGATGGCAGGGATCACCGTAGGGGCTTACTCCTCGGTGTTCAATGCGAGCGCCATCCTGGTTGACTGGAATCTGTGGGCGGAGCGCCGCGGCAGGCGGCCACGCCCTGAGGCCCCGGCGGAGATGGCCGCGGCTCCCGAGGCGGCGGTGCCGCAGGCGGCCAACACCACCCCACGCCGCAGGCGGCCCCGGAGGAGGTAGCAGGCATGTCGGTATTCACCGTGTTCGCGCTACTGCTGTTTGCCGCCGTCACGGTATTCGCGCTAGCCAATCCCTCGACCGTCGTGCTCCGCCTCGCGGTCTGGGAGGTGCGGACGACGCTGGCGCTGGCAACCATAGGCGCCGCCGTCCTGGGCGGTTTCCTCGTCTTCATCAGCGGCTTCATCGGACAGCAGCGGCTGCGATCGCGCCTGCGGGAGCTGCAGGCGCGCCTGCGCGAGATGGAGTCGCAACCGCCTGCGGCCGGCGGCCGACCGAACCAGGACCCCTGACCCGCTGGTGCGTCGCCTCACTTGACGCGGCGGCGCAACGCCGCCTTGTAGCCACCCTCGGGGTTACTACCCTCACGGCCCAGGTTCTCATGAACCGGGGCCTTGCCGATCCGGCCGCGGCCGCGGCCTTCCTGGACTGCGGTCTTGACCGGCTGAGTTCCCCCTTCGATCTGGCTGAGATGGACCTTGCCGCCGAGCGCCTGTTGCGGGCGGTGCACGCCCGCGAGCGGGTGGCCATATACGGCGACTTCGACGCCGACGGCGTAACCGCCACCGCGATCCTGGTGCGAGGGCTGCGCCGCGTCGGCGTGGCGGTGGAGTACTACGTGCCCGATCGCCGCACCGAGGGGTACGGGCTGCACCCCAACGCCGTGGCCCGCCTGGCATCCGACGGGGTGGCGCTACTGGTAGCGGTTGACTGCGGCATCGCGGCCACATCCGCGGCAGAGACCGCCCGCTCAGCCGGGCTCGACCTTATCGTGTTGGATCACCATGAGCCCGTGGGCCCGTTGCCCGCCGCCGCGGCGGTGGTGCACCCGAGGCGGCGTACCGCGGGCGCCACCTCGGCCGCCTGCACCGAGTTCTGTGCCGCGGGCCTTTCCTACCAGGCATGGCGCGCGTTGTGCGCGCGCCTGGAGCGGAAAGATGACGACGGCGACCTCCTCGAGCTCGCCGCGCTGGGCACGGTTGCGGACGTGGCGCCGCTGTTGGGTGACAACCGGATCCTGGTTGCCCGGGGTCTTGAGCGTATGGGCTCGACCCGCGTCCTGGGGCTGCGCGCGCTAATGGAGGTGGCGGCGCTGCGGCCTCCTCTTGGCGTCCGCGACCTCTCTCACGCGCTGGCCCCGCGGCTCAATGCGGCCGGGCGGCTGGCCCATGCGGCGGCCGCGGTCCGTTTGTTGACCACCGAGGACCCAGAAGAGGCAGGGGCGGTCGCCGCCGAGCTCGACGGCCTGAACAAGGAGCGGCGGGCGCTGTGCGGGCAGGTGCTGGCCGAGGCCGTCCAGGAGGTCGAAACGGGAGGGTTGCAGGAACAGCCGGCGCTGGTCCTAGCACGCGAGGGCTGGCATCCCGGCGTCGTGGGCATCGTCGCGTCGCAGTTGGTCGAGCGGTACTACCGACCCGCGGTGCTGATCGCGCTGCACGAGGGCGTGGGAAAGGGATCGGCGCGCAGCATCCCTCCCGTGCACCTGGTTGAGGCGCTCTCCCATGCCGCAACCTTCATGACCGCTTTTGGCGGCCATGCCATGGCTGCCGGTCTGACCATTCCGGAGGGTGCAGTGGAAGGGTTCCGATCCGCGTTCCTTGCCGCGGTCGCGGGGAAGCTGCGGAACGGAGACCTGGAGCCGGTCGTGCGGATTGACGCCGAGATCCCGCTGGAGATGGCTACCCTGGAACAGACCGCGGAACTCGGCCGCCTGGCGCCCTTCGGGAGCGGAAACGAGCCGCCGGTGTTTGCGTCCCGCGGACTGCGGGTCCATAGCACGCGACTGGTGGGCGATGGAGCCCATCTGCGGATGGTTGTCGGGGACGGCACGCACACCGCCGAGGCGATCGCGTTCCGTCACGGCGACATCGCTGAGCTGCTGGCCTTTACCCAGGCGCGGGTGGACCTGGCTTATGCACTGGAGGAGAACAGGTGGCGTGAGGTCAGCTCCGTGCGGCTGATCGTGCGAGATCTCCGGACCCCAGGCCTGAAGCCGGCAGAGGTGACCTCCAGCACCGCGCAACTGCTGGGGCGCCTGTTCGAGCGCGCCGATGACTACCTCGATCTGGACCGGCGGGAGGTCGAGGACGCCGACGCGTTCCACACCAAGGTGGTCGGCGTCACCTTCGAGGGGCGTCAGGCGACCCTGGCATCGGTACGCGCGGGCGAGGCGCTCCATCTGGTGCGGGATCCCCAAAACCCGCGCGATCCGCACGCGATCATGGTCTGCCTTGGCGACGGGCGACAGCTTGGGTTCCTTCGGGCGGCGCTGGCAGCCCGGCTTGCGCCGGCCATGGATGCCGGAGCCCGATACGCGGCGACCGCGACGGCGCTGACCGGTGGCGGGGACCGCGCGTGGGGGCTGAACATCCACCTCAACCGCGAGGCAACCTGGGAAGGGGAGATGGTCGAGGGCCGTCGTGGACTCCTCGACGGTCTGGTTTCCGGTCTAAGCCGCGGGCGCCCTCTCTCCAGCCGGCAGCAGGAGGTCCTGGATGCCGTTCTTGCAGGAAG
Organism: bacterium; assembly: GCA_031082185.1. Classification (NCBI taxonomy): domain Bacteria; species bacterium. The sequence continues at coordinate 20,378 of JAVHLI010000015.1, forward strand.
CCCGGTTGCGGCCCGCTTTGGGCCGGGCCGCGGTCTCCTTCACACGGTGGTGATGGCGGCAGCAGTGCTGGCATCCCGCGGCGACGGGCCGGTCGTGGTAGTGCTGCCGCGGTCAGGGGTGGTAGATGCCTGGTATGGTCTTGCCGGGGCGTGGCTGCGAAGGGCCGGGCTCCGGGTAGCCGGCGCCCACGGCCTGCTCCCCGCGCAGGACGCGGCCCGCGTCGGCGCGGCCTGGGGCAGAGGAGATCTCGACCTGCTGTTTGCGTCCGCGCTCTGGACTGAGCAGCGGGTGCCGGAAGCAGGCGGGGTAATGGCAGTGCTCGACCCCCACAGCCCGGAGTCCGACGTTGCCCTCCTGCGGGAGCGGTACGGTGGCCGCCTCCGCCTCCTAACCGGAACGCTGCCCGGCGAGGCGCTGGGGCAGGCCGCCGGTGCTGTTGGGATTGATCGGGTCGTCTCTGCTGCTCCTGCCCGGACAAACCTACGGGTCGTGGACCGCCGCGGCCTCCCAGCCGATGAGGTCGGTCTCGGAGGCGGCCGCGCGCGCGGGGAGAAGACCCTTGTCCTGACTGGTGACGCCGGCGCGAGCGTTGCAGCGGCGCGCCATCTGCGCACGCGCCATCCCGACATGGCGGATCTCATCGCCTACTATCACGCGGGCCTGCCCGCGGCGTTGCGCCGCGTGATCGAGGACCTCTTTGCGGCAGGACAGTTGACGGCGTTGGTCGCAGGGGCGTATTTGGTCGCGCCCGCGCTGCCCGAGGACATCGCGCGCGTGGTGGTCCTGGGACTGCCGCCGGACCCTCTGCTGGCGGGCGACTGCCTGGGCTCCGGGGGTCTGAAGGGAGGGGTGACGACCGTGGAGCTCAGGTTCGGTCCTGACGCGCTTGACGCCGCCTCAGCCCAGTTGGAAGCGCGCTGCCCCTCGCGGGAGACGCTTGTGCGATGCTACCATGAACTCAAGCCGCGGGGGCGGGCGGGAGAAGGTCTGGAAACGACCCTCCCGGCCGGGGTTCTGTCCGCCTGCCTGGCGATCATGGTCGAAGCCGGGGTCCTCACCCGGGAGGACGCGGAGGGTCCCGGGGGGCGGTACACTCTGCTGGATGCCGGTTCCCGAGGCGATCTGGGCCGGTCGCTCAGGTACAGGGAGGGGATGCGGGAGCACGCGGCCTGGTCCCATCTGCGTGCCTGGGCAGGCGGTCCGGCTGCACGGATTCTGGACGGCCTCGCGAGGCCGTAGTCCAGGAGGGCTCGGGGGCTTCACGCCGAAATGCTGCAGGAAAAGCCGATCGGCGGTGTCCAGCGGTGAAGTGGCTGGATCTGCGCAGACAACAAGGTAGCTTCCAGGATCTGCCGCCTGAGGTCCAGCGCCTCATCGCGACACTGCGGGCCAACTTCCCCAAGGCCGATCTCGATCTGGTGCGCGAGGCCTACCTTGCCGCTGCCAGGGCCCACGAGGGCCAGAGACGCGCTTCGGGCGAACCGTACGTCATGCACACGGTGACCGTGGCGACCATCCTGGCCGATCTGCGCCTCGACGTGACCACGGTTTCCGCCGCCTTGTTGCATGACGTGCTCGAGGACACCGGCGTTGAACTGTCCGAGCTGCGCGACCGGTTCGGCCCCGAGATCGCCACGCTGGTGGACGGCGTTACCAAGCTGGGCAAGATCGAGTGGCAGAGTCGGGAGGAGCGTCAGGCCGAGAGCCTGCGCAAGATGTTCCTGGCAATGGCCAACGACATCCGCATCGTCTTGATCAAACTGGCCGACCGGCTGCACAACATGCGCACCATAGCGCCACTTCCAGAGTGGAAGCGCCAGCGTACCTCCCAGGAGACGCTCGACATCTATGCCCCGCTGGCTGAGCGGCTGGGGATAGGCAGCGTCCAGAAGGAGTTCGAGGACCTGGCGTTCCAGCAACTCGAGCCCGAAACCTACGCGGAGATCACCCGCTCGCTGGCCCAGGCCGAGGACGCCCGGCAGGCGCTCGTAGATCGGGTCGTGAGGGTCCTCCACCGCGAGATCCAACGGGCGGGCATCAAGGTAGAGCCCAAGAACATCACGGGCCGGCCCAAGCACATATACAGCATCTGGAAGAAGCTTCAGCGGCCCAAGTACGCGGGGCAACCCGTGGAGCGCGTCTACGACCGGCTGGGCGTGCGGGTGCTGCTCGACGACGTGAAGGACTGCTACACTGCGCTAGGCGTAGTTCATGCTGTTTGGAAACCGATCCCGGGCGAGTTCGACGACTACATCGCCAACCCGAAGACCAGCGGGTATCAGTCGCTGCACACGGCGGTCATCCACGAGGGGGAACCGCTGGAGTTCCAGATACGCACCCACCAGATGCACGTCGAGGCAGAGCGCGGCATCGCCGCCCACTGGAAGTACAAGGAAGGCGCGGCACAGACCCGAGAGGTGGACCAGAAGCTGGCCTGGCTGCGGCAGTTGCTGGAGTGGCAGCAGGACATGTCCGGCGCGCGCGAGTTCGTGCAGTCGGTTCGGCTGGACCTCTTTCAGAACGAGGTATTCGTCTTCACTCCGAAGGGCGACGTGATAGACCTGCCGGCCGGTGCGACCCCGGTGGACTTCGCCTACCGCATCCACACCGATGTCGGGCACCGCTGCGTCGGAGCCAAGGTCAACGGACGGCTGGTCCCGCTGTCGCATAAGCTTCGCACCGGCGACATCGTTGAGATCTCGACCAGCAAGAGCAGTGCCGGTCCGAGCCGGGACTGGCTAATGTTCATCGTGACCAGCAACGCCCGATCCAAGGTCAAGCAATGGTTCAAGCGCGAGCGGCACGAGGAGAATCTGGTCCACGGCCGGGAGATGCTGGAGCGCGAGCTAAGGCGTACCGGCGGCGTGGCGGCCGCGATGAAACCCGAGCGGCTGGAGGAGGTCATCGGGCAGTTTGGGATGTCGTCGGCCGACGAGCTGCTGGCCGCGATCGGCAATGGCGACCTCTCGCTGTTGCAGGTGGCGCACGCGCTACGGGGCACCGTCCCGGTCGAGGAGGAACCTGCGGCGCCTCCCACCGCGCCGATGGCGCCGCCGGGCGCGCCGCAGGGAGTCCGGGTACGGGGCGTCGACAACGTGCTCATGCGCTTTGCCCGCTGCTGTACCCCGCTGCCGGGCGACCGCATCGTGGGATACGTCACCCGCGGTCGCGGCGTGGCGATCCACCGAAACGACTGCGCGAATATCGCCTTCCTGCGCGCTCACCCCGAGCGACTGCTCGAGGTGGAATGGGAGTCCGTTCAGGAGCGGGTCTACCAGGTGGAGGTGGAGGTGGAGGCGTTCGATCGGGTGGGTCTCCTCAAGGACATCCTGGCCGCAGTCGCGGAGACGAGGACCAATGTCCTTTCGATGAATGCCCGCCTACGGCGGGACAAGGTGGTCGTCACGAACGTCGTGCTGGACATCCGAAACATCGGCCAGCTGCACGCGGTCATGCAGCGGGTAGAGAAGGTCCCTGAAGTCTTCAGCGTGGCCAGGGTCGTGCCCACGTGATGAGGCGCACGACCTCCACCCGTGTGGATCTCTTCACCGAGTCGGTGATCCGCGAGATGACGCGGCTCGCCGACCTGCACGGGGCCATCAACATGGCGCAGGGTTTTCCGGATTCCGACCCTCCCTCGGAGTTGGTGGAGGCCGCGGTGGCGGCGTTGCGGGGAGAATGGAACCAGTACTCTGTCACATGGGGCTCCCCGCGGCTGCGGCGCGCGATCGCCGACAAGGTGGCGTGGTCGAACGGTCTGGAAGTTGACCCAGAGCGCCACATCACGGTGACCTGTGGGGCCACCGAGGCGATGATGGCCACGCTGCTCGCCGTCTTGGACCCGGGTGACGAGGTTGTCCTATTCGAGCCCTTCTACGAGAACTACGGCCCGGACGCCTTGATCACCGGTGCGCGCCTGCGCCACGTCCGACTGGACCTCAGCGACCCGGCCATGCCGTTTGACCCCGCTGAGTTGCGCGCCGCATTCGGGTCGAAGACGCGGGCCATTATTGTCAACACGCCCCACAACCCCACCGGCAAGGTCTTCACCCTCTCCGAGTTGGAGCAGATCGCAGCCCTGTGCCTGGAATGGGACGTGCTGGCGATCACGGACGAGGTATACGAGCACATCCTCTATGATGGGACGGCGCACATCAGCTTGGCTACGCTGCCCGGGATGGCGGAGCGCACCGTTACGGTCAACAGCATGTCCAAAACCTACAGCGTGACCGGCTGGCGGGTGGGATGGGCACTTGCCCGCAACGCCGCAATCGCCGACGGCATCCGTCGCGCCCACGACTTCCTTACCGTAGGCGCGCCGGCGCCACTGCAGGAGGCGCTGGTGACCGCGCTGCACTTCCCGCGCGACTACTACGCGGGCCTCGGCGCGTTCTATCAGGCCAAGCGGGACGCCATGCTGGAGATCCTGGCCGGGGCCGGCTTCCGGTGCGTCGTGCCGCGCGGCGCGTACTACGTCATGTCCGACTTCAGCGGCCTCAGCACCGCCGATGACGTGGCGTTTGCCAGGCGCATGGCCTCCCAGGTTGGCGTGGCCGTGGTTCCGGGCAGCAGTTTCCACAGCGATCCCTCGGCCCGAACGCTGTACGTGCGCTTTGCGTTTCCCAAACGCCCCGAGACTCTGGAAGAGGTGCGCCGCCGTCTTGGCGCCCTTGCTTCGCGTGATCTTGGGTAGGCGGGAGCCGCTGCGGGAACGGCCGTGAGAGCGGTTGTTCAACGGGTGGCGCAGGCGGCCGTGCGCGTCGGCGAGGAGACGGTCGGCTCGATCGGCCCGGGGCTGATGGTTCTCCTGGCCGTGGCGGCGGACGACGCCTCCCCGCAGGCCGCGGCGCTGGCCGAGAAGGTGTCCCACCTGCGCATCTTTGACGACGCCGCCGGGAAGCTCAACCGGTCCGTGATGGACGAGGGTGGCTCGGTCCTGGTTGTTTCGCAGTTCACCCTCTACGGCGATGCCGGCCGGGGACGCCGCCCATCCTTCGTTCGGGCCGCGGCGCCGGCCCACGCCGAGGTGTTGTGCGAGGAGTTCGTCGCGCGGCTGCGCGCGCTGGGCATCTCTGTCGCCACGGGCCGGTTTCGGGCCAAGATGCTCGTGGAGATCCATAACGACGGCCCGGTGACGCTCATCCTGGACGCAGATGGCTGACGCGCCCCGCCTGATGCTGGTCCGCCACGGACACCACGATTGGCTGGTGCCGCCCATCAGCCGCTTTGCCGGGCGGCTCCCTGGGGTGCACCTGAACGCATCCGGTCGCGTTGAGGTCGAGGCCCTCGCGTGCTACCTGGAGGGATCCCTGCCGGACCGGATCGTGTCCAGCCCACTGGACCGCACGATGGAGACCGCGGCCATCATCGGCGAACGCGTGGGCCGACCCGTCTCCACGGACGATCGCCTCCTCGAAGCCGGGCTCGGGCCGTGGGAGGGCCTGCCGGTCGCCGAGGTGATCGCCTGCCATCCCACCGAGTGGCAGACCTGGCGGACCGTGCCGTCGCAGATGGCAGTTCCGGGCATCGAGCCGGTGGACGCGATCGCGGATCGCATGGCCGAGTGCGCTCGCGAGTGGGTGGAGCAGGGTGGTACGACCTTGCTCGTCTCCCACCAGGACCCGATCCTGGCGTTGGTATGCCGTCTGCTCGAACTGCCGCTGGATACAATGCGGCGGATGGATATCTCGCCCGCGTCGCTGACCGTGTTCGAGTTCGTGGACGGGATTCCGGTGATGCTGGTGCAGAACGCGGTGGCGCCCGTGCGCCCCGTCAGGCCAGGAAGGCAGTGAGCAGTCGCTGCTCGAGCTCGCGGCTGACCTCGGAGAGGTCCTTCACCGTATCCACGGACCTCCAGTAGGCCTCGGACTTGTAGGCACCCAGGCGCCGCTGCTCGGCCAGCTCCGGGAACGTTGTCCGCTCGTGGTCTCCCACCTCGGGGAAGTGCGGTATCACCTCACGGGAAAGCACGTAGATCCCGGCGTTGATCCAGTAGGGGAGCGTGGGTTTCTCGTGGAACGCGGCCACCCGTCCGTCCGTGGTTACTTCCACCAGCCCGTATGTGCTGACATAGGGCGTGAGCACCACCGTGGCCAGGTTCCCGCCCTCGCGGTGATGGGCCACCACCGGTTCGAGCCGTAGATTCGTTATGATGTCACCGTTCGTTGCCAACACAATCTGCTCGGGCGTGCGGAGCCTCCCGAAAGCGCTGCGGATGGCGCCGCCGCGCCCGAGAGGCAAACTCTCAACAGCATAGTCAATCCGCATACCCCACTTGGCGCCGTCCCCGAAGTAGTCCATGATTACCTCGTGCCGGTACCCACACGCCACCACGACTTCGGAAACGCCCTGCGTCTGCAGCCAGTGCATCTGGTAGGCCAGGATCGGGACGCCCAGGACCTCGACCATGGGCTTGGGCCGATCCTCCGTGTAGGGGCGTAGCCGCTCCCCTCGTCCGCCGGCCAGGATGATCGCCTGCACCACTGGTGCCTCCTTTCCCTACGGCTGGAGTTCTCAATGGATGAGTTCGCCCCAGCGTATGCGGCTTCCTGGACGCGCGGAATCCTGGACGCGCGGAATCCTGCGGCTCCGGCACGGTTTGACAGCAAAGGCCGTCCAACAGTAGAATGGCCGCAAGTTTCGGTCAATACGGTACCGGCTGGGAAGGGAAGAGTAGGGCCCGGTCCTTTCAGAGAGGGGAGGCCCCGCTTCGGCGGGCTGTGAGCATCCCCAGGCGTCCCGGGTACCGAACGACACCCCTGAGCCGACGGGTCCAACCGCGCGCAGCGTGGCTACATCCGTCCGGGTCCGCCCGTCATAGCGAAGAGGGTCCGACCGGTATAGTCGCGCGGCCGGAAACCAGGGTGGCACCGCGGGAAGACATGACGCTCCCGTCCCTGAGGGACGGGAGCGTTGCTTTTGGTAAGGAGAGAGGGGGAACGGCACGATGCCCGCATTCCAGGCACCGCGCGGCATGCGCGACATCCTACCCGGCGAGGTGGAGCGCTGGCAGGCTCTGGAGGCAGAGGTCCACGAACTGGCGGCCCGCTACGGGTTCCGTGAGATTCGTACGCCGGTAGTCGAGCACACGGACGTGTTTCAGCGCACGGTGGGTGAGGCCACCGATCTCGTCGAGAAGGAGATGTACACGTTCTCGGATCGCGGGGGCCGCTCGCTCAGCCTGCGCCCCGAGGGGACCGCACCGGTGATGCGCGCCTTCCTCGAGCACGGGCTCGCGCGCCAGCCGCAGCCGGTGAAGCTCTACTACATCGCGCCGATGTTTCGCTACGATCGGCCCCAGCGCGGCCGTTACAGGCAGCACACGCAGTTCGGAGCCGAGATCATCGGCAGTCCCGATCCGTCGGCCGATGCCGAGGTGCTGGCGCTGCCGGTACGCCTGCTCCAGCAGGTGGGCCTGTCGGAGGTGGAGGTCCGCCTCAACAGCGTGGGCGACGCGGCCTGCCGCCCGCGGTACCTGGCCGCGCTGCGCGACTACTTCAGGCCCCGCGTCACCGACCTGTGCGAGGACTGCCGGCGACGGTACGAGGAGCACCCGCTGCGGATACTCGACTGCAAGCGTGAGGGTTGTCATCGAATCACGCGCGGCGCTCCGCCGGTCTTCGGATACCTCTGCGAAGCGTGCGCCGCTCACTTCGAGGGTGTTCGGGCACAGTTCGACCTGCTGGGGATCAAGTACTCGATCGATCCATTCATCGTCCGGGGACTGGACTACTACACGCGCACGGCGGTGGAGGTTTACTCCGGCCGTCTGGGCGCTCAGAACGCCATGTTCGGGGGCGGACGCTACGACGGGCTTGCCGAGCAACTGGGAGGGCCGCCCACCCCCGGCGTGGGTTTCGGTTTTGGCCTGGACCGTTTGCTGCTGGTGGGCGAGCAGGAAGGGCTGGCCAGGCCCCTGGACCGAGGGATTGAGGTTATGGTTGTGACGATCGGTCCGGCCGCACGGTCGGAGGGCTTCCGTCTGGCCGACGAGCTGCGTCAGGCCGGCATCCGGACCGATGGCGATCTGCTGGCCCGCTCGGTGGCCGCCCAGATGAAGCACGCCGACCGTCTGGGCGCGCGGATCGCCGTCGTCCTGGGCGACGACGAGCTGGCCGCGGGCACGATCACGCTGCGCGAGATGGCCACCGGGGAGCAGGCTACGATCGTGCGCGCAGGCATGGCACAGGCGCTTCGGGATCGGCTGCGAAGGCAGGAACCGGCCAACGACGGGCAGGGACGGTGAAGGCGATGAAGGGGATGCGTACGCACTCCTGCGGTGAGCTGCGCGGCGCCCACGCGGACCAGGAGGTCCGTATTGCGGGATGGGTGCAGCGCCGGCGGGATCTGGGCGGGGTAGTCTTCCTTGATCTGCGGGACCGCGAAGGGTTGACGCAGGTGGTCGTCAACCCCGGCGATGTGGATCCCGCCATCGCAGCGGTCGCGGCCGAAGTGAGGGCGGAGTTTGTGGTAGCGGCGAGCGGTCGGGTGGCGCGGCGCCCGGATGGAACGGCAAACCCGCGACTGGCCACCGGAGAGATCGAGGTCCGGGCTGGGACGCTGAGGATTCTGTCTTCCTCGGCAACGCCGCCGTTTGCGCCGGGCGATGAGGCCGCGGTGGATGAGGCCCTGCGGCTGCGCTACCGGTATCTCGACCTACGCCGCCCGCGCATGTACCGTAACCTCTTGCTGCGGCACCGGAGCGCGATGGCGATCCGCGAGTCGCTCGACCGGTTGGGGTTCCTGGAGGTCGAGACGCCGATGCTGATCCGCAGCACGCCGGAAGGGGCTCGGGATTTCCTCGTGCCGAGCCGGGTGCAGCCGGGGAAGTTCTACGCGCTCCCGCAGTCCCCTCAACTGTTCAAGCAGTTGCTCATGGTGGGCGGCATAGACCGGTACTTCCAGATAGCCAGGTGTTTTCGCGACGAGGACCTGCGCGCTGACCGCCAGCCGGAGTTCACGCAGATAGACATCGAGATGAGCTTCGTGGATCAGGATGAGATTCTGGCGATAACCGAGGAGATGCTCCACAACGTCTGGGCCAGGGTGCTGGGCGCCGATATCCAGCGCCCGTTCCCCCGGCTGTCGTATACCGATGCCATGCTGCGCTTCGGATCCGACAAGCCCGATCTGCGGGTGTCGTTGGAGATCGTGGACCTGACCGACCTGGCAGGCGAGGGCGGGGTGGCCAAGTTCCAGGAGGCGGCATCTTCCGGAGGAGTGCTGCGGGCTCTGCGGATCCCTGGGCACGCCGCGGCCAGCCGTCGCGACCTGGACGACCTGACCGCCGTGGCCCGGTCTGCCGGCGCCGAGGGCCTGGCTTCACTGGCATTGACATCCTCGGGTCCCAAGGGGCCGCTGGCCAAGCACCTGCCCAGGGGCGTGCTCGATGCCATCACCGCGCGCACTGAGGCGCGGGAGGGGGATCTCATACTGCTTGTCGCCGGGCCCGCGGCCGCATCCGCGGCCGCGTTGGGACGGCTGCGGCTGGAGGCGGCCGATCGGTGGGGTCTGCGCGAGAACGGAACTGCCTTCCGGTTTGTCTGGGTGACGGAGTTCCCCCTGGTGGAGTTTGATCCTTCCCAGGGACGGTACGCCGCGGTTCACCATCCCTTCACCGCGCCGATGGAAGAGGATCGGCACCTGCTGGAGGAGTCTCCCGACCGGGTGCGCGCGAGGGCCCACGATCTCGTGCTGAACGGGGTGGAGTTGGGTGGAGGGAGCATACGCATCCATGAGCACCGGATGCAGGAGCAGGTGTTCCGGCTGCTTGGGATCTCCCTTGAGCAGGCGCAGGAGAGGTTTGGCTTCCTGTTGGACGCCCTTCGGTTTGGCGCGCCGCCCCACGGCGGGATAGCGCTGGGTCTCGACCGGCTCGTGATGCTTCTGGCCGGGGAGGCGACGATCCGCGAGGTGATCGCTTTTCCCAAGACGGCGAGCGCGACCGACCTGATGAGCGGTGCGCCGGCGTCTGTGGATCCCGATCTGCTGCGCGAGGTTCACATTGCGGTTGCCGAGGATTAGGTTGCGGACGGCGGTGTAGGTTGCTAGGATTGAAGGTGCTCGGAAGGCTCCCTGCCGTGCACGAGGCGGGCCAGTAGTTCCGATCCAACACATTGGCCCGGGGAGCCCGTCTCCGGACGCCGAGGCAGACCCGCTGCCAGTCCGCGGGAAGCCGGAGCGGTCGGGAGGGCACCCACCTGCGAGAGCAGGGTTCGGGAACTCCGTCCCGCACGGCACGGCGGGGGCCTGCTAGTAGATGAACTCCTCGATGTCGTAGCGCGCCACGCGAGCCCCAGGTCCGAGTGTCGCCTTGGACCCAAAGACTAGTTCGTCCACCTGGTCCCACACCTCGTCCTCGGTGAGTGGCATCACTCCGGCCGCCATGGCCCTTTCGGCGTAGGGGCCGTTCTGCGGCGCCGCAAACGCGGACACGTACAGCAGGTCCCCGGCTCCCAACTCCATGGCCCGGACTACCGCCAGCGTGGCTTCCACATGCCGGTGCCAGAACGCGTCCCCGCCGATGCCGGCCATGACGATAATACCCACGGCCAGCCCGGCGTCCCTGGCCGTGTGCGCAAGTTCAATCGCTTCCTCTGCCGACTGGGGTTTGTTGAGGAACTCCAGCAGCCCGTCGTCGCCGCTCTCCAGCCCCAGGTAGATCCGCCGCAGCCCGCGGGCACGGAGGGATGCCATCTCACGGTGGTCGCGGCGGTATCCGGTGAACACGTCTATGAACGCCGCCAGGTCGCCGGCTTGGCCGGGCAGCGCGCGCGCCAGTAGGTCCATGCGCGGCATGAGGTCGCCCTCCGACAGCAGCAGGGCATTTGCATCTCCCAGAAAAGCGCCCCGCCGCATGGTTAGTCCCGGGCCGAAGAACGCCCGGACCGCGTCCAGATGAGCCGCGAACTCGTCGAGCGGTTTGATCCGGAAGGGACGCGTCCGGTAGAACGAGCAGAAGGTGCAGCGGTTCCAGTGGCAGCCCTCGGTCACCTGGACGACGAGAGAGCGGTACCGGTCGGGCGGGAGAATTGGCACCGGGGCATAAACCGAGGCGTACCGCTGGGCATCCGCAACAGCGGCCGCGGCATCGAACCGGGCGGCGGCCTCTAGGAGTTCCGCGGCCCTGTCCTCATCCGGGTCTCCGGGCAGGGACCAGAGGATCTCGGCGGTGCCGCCGCGCAGGGCATCGAGAGCAGCGGATGCGGCCCCGGCGGCCGCATTTGTGATCGCCGCACGCGGTTCATCTTCCAGGAAGCTCCGGTGCCGGTGGGGATGCCGTCCAGAGCGATCGGTGTGTTTACGCATCACGCGGCCGTCGAGCGCGCGCCGGTAGAGGCGGTATCCGGACCATGCGGAGCAGAACCGTCCGGCGTGATCAAAGGTGTAGATGGCCTCTTCGCCATCAAAGACGGTGATCACCAACGATTCCCGCTTGCAGGCTATGCGCGGTGGACGCGTGGTGCGCATACGGGTCTGTTCGCACTCCGGCGCGCGGGTCCCTCCGGCTGCCCGGTCCGTGGTACGATAAGAGGTAGCCCATGGCGCTGTTTGAGGATACTTCCGCAGAGTCCCGTGCAGTTCCGCTTGCCGCGCGCCTGCGGCCGCGGACGCTGGATGAGTTCGTAGGGCAGGAGCACCTCATCGGCCCGGGCCGCACCCTGCGGACGGCGATCGAGCAGGACCGGGTTCGCAGCCTGATCCTTTGGGGACCGCCCGGGTCCGGCAAGACCTCGCTCGCGTTGTTGATCGCGGCCAGAACGCGCGCCCACGTGGAGCAGGTCAACGCGGTCACCGCTGGAGTGGCCGATCTACGGAGGATCATCGCCGCTGCCAGGGACCGCCTGCGGTTCCACCAGCAGCGGACGCTGCTGATCATTGACGAGATCCACCGCTTCAACAAGGCCCAGCAGGACGTGCTGCTGCCGCACGTGGAGAACGGCACGATCATCCTGATCGGCGCCACCACCCAGAACCCTTTCCACGACGTCAACCCTACCCTGATCTCACGGTCAACCGTTGCCCAACTGCAGCCACTGGACGATGCGTCCGTTCGGGCCATTGTCGAGAGGGCTCTCGCGCACCCGGATGGCTTTGCCGGGCTCGGGTTCGAGGTGGATCCCGAAGCGATGGAGTTCCTTGTGAGCGCCAGCAACGGCGACGCCCGCGTGGCCCTCAACGCGCTGGAATCCGCAGCTACCGCGGCGGAGGGCGAAGGCAGTCGCCGGATCACGCTCGCGCTGGTCACCGACGCCAGCCAGCGCCGGATCCTCCCCTACGATCGGGAGGGTGACGCCCACTACGATGCGATCTCGGCATTCATCAAGAGCCTGCGCGGCTCCGACCCGGATGCCGCGGTCTACTGGCTGGCGCGGATGCTGGCGAGCGGGGAAGACCCCAGGTTCATCGCGCGGCGGATGGTGATACACGCCGCGGAAGACGTCGGCCTGGCCGATCCGATGGCCCTGGTGGTCGCCACGGCGGCCGCGCATGCCGTCGAGTTCGTGGGGCTTCCAGAGGCGCGCATACCGATGGCGCTGGCCGCGATCTACATCGCCACGGCGCCCAAGAGCAACGCGGTGGTGACCGCAATCGGAGAGGCGATGCGCGACGTCGAGCAGGAGCGCGCCGACCCGGTGCCCTTGCACCTGCGCGACACCAGCCACCCCGGGGTCGTTGAGCGCCTTGGTTACGGCAAGGAGTACCGGTACCCGCACGACTTTCCGGAGGGGTTTGTCCTCCAGCAGTACATGCCGGCGGGACTCGAAGGCCGGCGGTACTACCGGCCCACGGACCACGGCGCGGAAGCCGCCGTGCGCAGGCGGCTGGAGGAGTGGTGGGGGCAGCGGACCTCGCCGGTCAAGGAACCGCCCGGCGAGGGAGCGAAGGATGGAGAGGAAGAGTGAGGCCGCAGTTCAGTTGGACCATGGAGGTGGCGTGATGCGGGTAACGACGTTGATGGCCGTAGTCATCGCAGCGATTCTGGCGTTCACCGTCCCGGCTGCGCAGACCGGCCCGGCCGTGGAGATCACCTTTACCTCGACGCAGTTCTCACCGGTGCACGAGACCGAGTGGGCGCGCGACACGCTCTTTCGTGCCTTTGAGACGGAAACCGGCATCCGTGTCCGGTTCGTCTCGGAGCTGGCCGGCCCGTACATGGACAGACTCCAGGCCGAAGCCCGGGTAGGGCGAGGGTCCATTGACCTGACCGGAACGCTGCACGGGGACTTCCCAATCCTTGTTCCCGCCGGGGTGGCCCGCGACATGGCGTCGGTCCAGGCCGACCTGGCCCGCCGCGGCGACCGCACCTTCTTCCCAGATCTGGTGCGGATCAGCCAGGTCGGCGGCATCCAGGCGTACGTTCCCTGGATGCAGGCAACGTACCTGATCGTCGCGCACAAGCGGGCGATGGCCTACTTCCCCCGTGGCTCCAATCCCATGGCCATGACCTACGACGACCTGCTGGAGTGGGGGGACGCTATCAAGGCCGCCACCGGCACCCGCCGGATCGGGTTCCCGGCAGGCCCGGGCGGGCTGTTCGGGCGATTCCTGCACGGGTACATCTACCCCTCGTTCACCGGTTCCCAGGTGAAGCGGTTCAAGTCCCCTGAGGCCGTGGAGATGTGGCGGTACCTCCGGCGGTTGGGTGGCGTGCTCCACCCGTCGTCGTTCCTCTACAGCTTCATGCACGAGCCGCTGCTGCTGGGCGAGGTGTGGGTCGCCTGGGACCACACTGCCAGGCTGCTGCCCGCGCTGCGCGACCGGCCCGACGACTTCGTCGTCCTGCCATCGCCGGCAGGGCCGCGCGGCCGGTCGTTCCTCTCGGTCATCGTCGGGCTGACCATTCCCAAGACAGCCCCCAACGCCGAGGCCGCGGCCCGGCTGATCGAGTTCCTCACGCGCCCCCGCACGCAGGTCCTCACCGTGCAGGGCGTCGCCTTCTTTCCGACAGTCCGCGAGGCCGCCGGGGCGGTGCCGACCGGCGGGATGAAGCTCCTGGCCGAGGCCGTGACGGCGCAGCAGGGCGCTCGGGACGCACGGGTCGCCCTGCTCCCGGTTGGGCTGGGCGTGCGGACCGGCGAGTTTGTGCCGCTGTACGTGGACACTTTCAGGGAGATCTCGGTGCTGGGCAAGCCGATAGAGGAAGTCCTGGCCGCGCAGGCCCGGAAGCTGGAGGAGCTGTACCGCGCGATGAACGCGGTGTGCCCACCTCCGGACCCGGCCATAACACCCTGCCGGCCTGACTAGGGACGACGGCGCAGGCCCCGGTGGCAGCCGCAGAGGAGGTGCCCGACCTGCCGCGCGCGGGACGATCGCGCACCGAGTGGCTTCCGTACCTGCTGCTGGCGCCGTCGCTGGTCTTCCTGGGCGTTTTCTTCGTCTACCCGCTGGTGCAGGCCTTCGGGCTGAGCTTCCTGCGCCCGGAGGGCGGCCTGACGGCCGAGCACTTCCAGCGGATGCTGGGTGACACGTACTTCCGGGGGGCGATTGCTAACAGCCTGCTGCTCACCGCGATCGTCGTGCCGATCCAGGTGGCGATCGGGCTGGTGATCGCCCTGCTGGTAAACAGCCGGTTTCGCGGGCATCTCTGGTTCCTCTACATCTGCGCGATCCCGCTTGCGATCTCCGACCTGGCCGCGGGGTTGATCTGGCTGTCGGTTTTCACCGAGCGCGGCTACCTCAACACGCTCCTGCACATGGTAGGTGCCGTGCGGGAGCCCCTGACGTACCTCTCGGCTGAGCAGCCGGTCTGGCTCTATGGCGCCATCATCGCAGCCGAGGTGTGGCGGGCCACGGCCATCGTGATGATCATCCTGTTGGCGGGCCTGCAGCTCATCCCGCGGGACTACTTCGAAACGGCCGATGTATTCGGCGCCGGCGGCTGGCGGAAGTTGTGGTACGTCACGCTGCCACTGCTGCGCCCCAGTCTGCAGACTGCGCTCATCATTCGCACTATCCTGGCGTTCCAGCTCTTCGCGACCGTAATCACCCTCTCAGGCCGCCAGGTGCCGGTGCTGGCCGGCGAGGCCTACTTCTGGTACGGCCTGTACCGAAACCCGCACGTCGCGAGTGCCTACGCCGTGTTGATCATGGGCGTCTCGGTGGCAATAACGTGGGTGTACCTGCGGGTTCTGCGAATGCGGGAAGAGGAGGTGGCGGGCTAGGTGATGGCACGCGCTGCGCGCACCGCCCTCCTCGCGACGATCGCGACGCTGATCGCGGCCTGGGTGCTGTTTCCCATCCTGCTGATCTCGCTGGCCGCGTTCAGCTCGCGCGCCCAGCTCTACTCCTGGCCGCGGGCTATTGTCCCCACACCACCTACCCTGGACACGATCCTCTTCTTCCTCAGGGCGCAGGGTGTCTGGCAGTCCACCCTCAACAGTCTGATCGTGGCGCTATTCACCATTGTGCTCGCGGTGGCGATCGGCGCACCGGCCGGCTATGCCCTCTCGCGCTTCCGGTTTCCTGGCCGCGAGGGGTTCAGGCTTGGAATCCTTGCGACGAAGATGTTCCCGGCGACGGTCCTGGCAATACCGCTCGCAGTTGCCTACATCCGCTGGGGGCTGTATGACAACCTGCTGGGGGTAGCCATCGTCCACACGGCCCTCGCCCTGCCATTTGCCGTTATCATCACGACAAGCGTCTTCATCGGGGTCCCAATGGAACTGGAGGAGGCCGCCATGACGCTGGGCTGCACCCGCCTGCAGGCCTTTCTGCGGGTGGCCCTGCCGATCGCGCTCCCTGGCCTGGCCGCGGCGGCGATCTTTACCTTCGTGCTGTCGTGGAACGAGGTCTTCGCGGCCGCGATCCTCACGCTTCACAACCGAACCCTGCCGGCGCTGCTCATCAACGCGGTGGCCTTCGCGGGCGCGCCGCTCGACTACCGCTTTGCCGGTGGTTTCTTCATGATCGTGCCGGCGATGATCATCATCTTCATCATCCGCCGGTACCTGATGACCCTATGGGGAGTCACCATCCGTTAGTGGAGGGAGAATGGCAACCGTACTTCTCGATCGCGTGACCAAGCGGTTCGGCCGGATCACAGCAGTGGACGGCGTCACGCTGGAGGTCCGGGACGGTGAGTTCATGGTTCTGTTGGGCCCTTCGGGCTGCGGCAAGACGACGGCCCTCCGCTGCATCGCCGGCCTGGAGCGCATGGACGGCGGTCGAATCGTGATCGGGGGGGAGGATGTCACCGACCGGCCGCCTGGACGGCGCGGGATCGCCATGGTCTTCCAGTCCTACGCGGTGTTCCCGCACATGACCGTTCGGGACAACATCACCTTCGGGCTGCGAATCCGCAAGACCCCGGCGGACGAGACGCGGCGGCGCTCGCAGCAGGCGGCCGAACTCCTTCAGATCGGCGAGTTGCTGGATCGCTACCCGGCGCAGCTCTCGGGTGGCCAGCGGCAGCGGGTCGCTGTGGCCCGGGCGATCGTGATGCAGCCCGGGGTCTTGCTGATGGACGAGCCCCTCTCAAACCTGGATGCCCTGCTGCGCCTGCAGATGCGCGCCGAGCTCAAGCGGTTGCACCGAGAGACCAGGGCGACCACCGTGTATGTGACCCACGATCAGGTCGAGGCCCTGAGCCTGGGGGATCGGATCGCGGTCATGCGCAGCGGCGCGATCGTCCAGTGTGACACGCCTTCGGTAATCTACAACCGGCCGGCCAGCACCTTCGTGGGGGGCTTCATCGGCAGCCCGCCCATGAACTTCTTCAGGGGGACCGTGGAGGAAGGCGGACGGTCGGTCCGGTTGGCCGGGACGGCAATGGGTCTGGAGGAGCGTTGGGCCGGGGCCGCGGGCATCAGGGCAGGCGGCGAAGTGCTGGTGGGTGTGCGGCCCGAGGCATTCGAGGTGACGGCCGAACCTCGCGCCGGCGCCCTTCCCGCGGCGGTCGTGGTGGTTGAACCGCTGGGCGGAACCACGCTGCTTACCGTTAGCGTGGGCGGCGAGACCGCGAAGGTCTCGGTGGCTCCCGACACCGACCACAACCCGGGGCAGCGGCTGTGGCTTCGGCCGCTGCCCGACCGGATGCGCCTGATGGAGCCCGGAAGGGGGCTGGCCGTGATTCCCACAGAGGAAGGAGCACACCGATGACGCGGATCTGCGATCCTCTGCCGGACGATGCGCCGGCGCTGGTCGAGGCCGCTGCCGCGGTCCTGCGCACCAACGACCGCGGTGAGTTCACCAAGCCGAGCGCTCGGCTTTATCCCCACCAGTGGAACTGGGACAGCGCTTTCATCGCGATGGGGTGGGCGCACCTGGACTGGGAGCGCGCCATTCGCGAGGTGGCGAGCCTACTGCGGGGACAGTGGACGGACGGGATGCTCCCGCACATCCGTTACGACCGGGCCGCGTTGGGCTGGTACGCCCCAGGGCCAGAGCTGTGGCCGGGAGGACACGCGCGTGATGCAGGCGAGATGACCAGCGGCATCTCACAGCCGCCGGTCCTGCCGACCGCGGTCTACCGGACCGGGATGGCGCATCCCGACCGCGATCGTCGCCACGCCTGGTGGGCCGAGGTCTTCGACGGGTTGCTGGCGTGCCTGCGGTACTTCTTAGACCACCGCACGGTTGAAGGCTGCCCGCTGATTGTGGTCGTCCACCCCTGGGAGAGCGGCCACGACAACAGCCCGCGCTGGGACTTCGCGGTCGAAGCAGGCGTACGGCCGCAACAGTCCTACCGGCGGATAGACAACACCATCATCGCCGCGGCCGAGCGCCCCACCAACCAGGACTACGACCTGTACATCTTCCTGGCGGAGCTGATCTCCTCGGCCGACTATGCGCTGCCACGCTACCTTCCCAAGACTCCGTTCGCGGTCTACGATGCCCAGTTCAACGCAATTTGGTACCGATCGGCGCAGGATCTGAATCGGATTGCCGCGGCCCTGGGTCGGCCGACACCCCTTTCGGCGGAGGCGCTGGCCGCCTTCGCGCACGCCTTTCGCGAGCGCCACTGGGACGTGGAGCGCCGGACGTTCCTCGACTATGATCTGGTTGGGCGGCGTCCGATCCCGGTGGAGACCTGCGCCTCGCTGATGCCGATCTTTGCCGGGCTGGTTCAGGCCGATGATGCCCTTGACCTGCTCGCCCGCTACCGCGCCCGCAGCACCGGCTGCCGAAGGCTGCCGGTTGTCCTGCCCGACCAGAGGGGGTTCGAGGCCGGGCGCTACAGCCGTGGGCCGGTTTGGATCCACACGAACTGGATGGTGATCCAGGGGCTGGCCGCCCTTGGGTGTGATGCGGCGGCGGCCCGGCTCGCCGGAGAGACGCTCGACCTGGTCAGGCAGGCCGGTTTCGTGGAGTGCTACCATGCGGCCTCCGGCGCTGCCTGCGGGCCGCACGAGTTCTCCTGGTCGGCCGCGCTGGTCATAGACTTGCTGCGGGGCGCCGCTCCCTGATACCATTAGAGCCAGGAGCGCAGACGCGCGGTGGAGCCATGAACAGGGTAGCCGTCGCCATGAGCGGCGGGGTGGACAGCGCGGTGGCTGCGGCCCTGCTCATCGAGCAGGGCCACGATGTCATCGGGCTTACGATGAACCTGTGGCCGGCGTGGTTGCCGGAACCCGAGGGGAACGCGCGGGCCTGCTGCGGGTTGAGCGCGATCGAGGACGCGCGCAACGCGGCACGCCGCATGGGCATCCGCCACTATGTCCTCAACCTTCGCGAGGAGTTCGAGCGAGAGGTGATTGACTACTTCTGCGGCGAGTACGCTCGGGGTCGCACGCCGAACCCCTGCATCGCGTGCAACCAGGCGGTGAAGTTTCGCATCCTCCTGGGGCGGGCAGAGGCGTTGGGTTGCGGCATGCTGGCCACTGGACACTACGCCCGGATCGCCACCGATGATGCCAGCGGCAGGTGGCTGCTCCTGCGGGCTGCGGACCGCCAAAAGGACCAATCGTACCTGCTCTACGCGTTGACGCAGGAGCAACTGGCGCGGCTGCGCTTCCCGGTGGGAACCCATCTCAAGGGGGAGGTTCGGTCGCTCGCCCGGCGGTGGGATCTGCCGGTTGCCGACAAGCCGGACAGCCAGGAGATCTGCTTCGTTCCAAGAGGGCGCTACGGCGACCTGGTGGCCGCCCGGTGTCCTGAAGCGTTCAGCCCCGGGCCGATCCGGGATCGTGCAGGAGAGGTGGTGGGCACCCACACAGGTATCGCTCGGTACACGGTCGGGCAGCGCCGGGGGCTGGGGCTATCGTTCAGCGCCCCGCAGTACGTGCTTGAGGTTGATGCACGGCGCAACACGCTGGTGGTCGGCGGGCAGGAAGATCTGCTGCGCCGGCGCCTCGGGCTGGGCACGGTGAACTGGATCGTGCCGACGCCGCTCCCGGCCGCGGCGACGGTCCGCGTGCGGCACGCGGCGCCCGACGTCCCCGCGGTACTGCATGCCGACGGCCCCACCGGCGTCCGGGTGGAGTTCTGCGAGCCACAGCGCGCAGCCGCACCTGGGCAGGCCGTCGCGTTCTATGACGGCGACCGGGTGCTAGGCGGAGGAATCATTGAGGACGTATGCTGGTCTAGAGAGGAGATGAACGGGAATGGGAAACCGTAGTGACTTCGTGGCAGGTTTTGTCATCGGAGGGCTGCTCGGTACCGCTGTGGCCCTGCTCCTTGCGCCACGCTCAGGGGAGGAGACGCGCACCCGTCTGGCCGGGTCCGCCGAGGACCTGGGCGACCGTACGCGGGATCGCGCCGAAGAGGTCATCCAGAAGCTCCGCGTGACCGCCGAGGACCTCTCGCAGCGCGGGCGGGTGAAGCTGGACGAAGGCGCTGCCCGGCTGCGCGAGGCGCTGGAACGGGGCCGTGAGACACTGGAGGAGAAGGCTAGAGGGCTTCACGAGCGCACCGAGGAGCAACCGAAAGAGTAGTCCACTGACCCTCGCCATCCCTGAGCGCTTCCGGCCGGGCATCGAGATCGTCCGGCGGCTGCGCGAGGCAGGATGGGAGACCTACCTGGTCGGGGGGGTCGTCCGGGATCTACTGCTCGGGCGGCCGCCCGTGGATCTGGACATTGCCACGGCCGCGCCTGTGGACCGCGTTGCGGCGTTGTTCGACCGGACGGTACCGGTAGGAGTCCAGTTCGGCGTCGTTGCCGTCGTCCTCGCTGAGCACCCCTATCAGGTGGCCACCTTCCGGCGCGAAGGCCCCTACCTGGACGGCCGGCGTCCGGCGTACGTTGAACATGGCAGTGCGCTCGATGACGTTCGCCGGCGCGACTTCACCGTCAACGCGCTGCTTTACGATCCGTTCACCGGGGAGGTCATTGACCATGTCGGCGGTCGGGCCGACCTGGTCGGCCGGTGCATTCGCACCGTTGGGCCTCCTGCCGAACGTTTCGCCGAGGACTGGCTACGACTGCTGCGCGCGGTACGGCTGGCCGCTGAGTTGCAGTTCACGGTGGAGCCGGGCACGCGCGCGGCTCTAGCGGATCTTGCGCCCACCATCACCGGCGTGAGCGCCGAGCGGATCCGCGATGAGCTGGTCCGGCTGCTGGTCGCGCCGGGCGCCGCCGACGGCGTCCTCCTCATGGCCGCCACTGGTCTGCTGAGAGCCGTCCTGCCCGAGGTGGCGGCCCTCTCGTCCCAGCCATCACCCCATGCGGACGGGCCGGCCCCTGACGCGCTCGATTACGCCTGCCGGGTGCTGAAGTGCCTCGGGCCGCAGAGCCCGGAGCTGGCCTTTGCCGCGCTCCTCTGCCGCCTTCCCGACGCGGCGGCTGCCGGCGAGCTCTGCCGCCGATTGCGCTTCTCTACGGTCGAGCGCCGGAAAGTAGTCGTCCTCGTTCGCGAGTTCCAACGGCTGTCCGGGGGTGCCTGCCTGTCCGCGGAGGACGCCCGGCGCGTGCTGCGCCAGGGGGCTGCCGCGGGCCTGCTTGCGCTGCTGCGCGCGGACCTCGAAGCCGCAGGAGGTGACCCTGCCGCCTACCTTCGCGCTGCAGGGGTGCTGGCCGCTCACGCCGGGAGTGCCGTGGAACCGGACCGCCTGATCACCGGCGACGACCTGATCGCCATGGGCTACGTTTCCGGTCCGGCGTTCGCCGTGATGCTGCGCGCGATCGGGGAGGCGCGGGCGCGTGGCGAGGTTACGACCGCCGAGGGGGCGCGCGCCTGGGTTCGCGACCGCTTCCCGGCAGGAGCAGCGCGGCCGCCTGTGGAACCGGCATGAGCGAGCGGATTGATTCGACTGAACGGAGGCCCGCATGACCGAACGCGCTGCGTTGACCCTTGTCCTCTGGGCTCTGGGTATCATGATCGTGATCGGCGCTCTGCTCCCCCTGGTTTGGCCGGGGCTGATCCGGTTCGTCAATCGAACCGTGCTCAAGGAAGACGACATCGGGAAGCACTGACGGCGCGCCGCACGATTCCCCCGCACTTCAGTTCGGACAAGGAGATGCTCGTAGCCGGGTCGAACAGCCCGGAGAGCGCGTGGGCGCGCGGCGTGCGGCGTGCGGCCGGATGGGGTGGAGGAGGCTGGTGGGTAACGGGGCACTGATCGTTGGGCTTGTCAACCAGAAGGGCGGGTGCGGCAAGACCACAACGGCCGTCAACCTCAGTGCCTCCCTGGCGGCCGCGGGGCATCGGTGTCTCCTGATAGACCTGGATCCGCAGGCCAACGCGACGGTCAGCCTTGGGATCGATCCGGCCACGCTGCGGCAGACGATCTACCATGTGCTGCTGGACCCCGACCACGACGAGGGGCTGCCGCTGGAGGCCGTGATCCGGCCCTCACCGGTCGAGGGCCTGGAGGTTGCTCCCTCTTCGATTGACCTGGCCGCCGCCGAGCTGGAGCTGGCGGCCCGCATCGGACGGGAGCACGCGCTGCGCAGGCGCCTGGCGCCGATACGCAGCCGCTATTCGTTCATCCTGATCGACACGCCGCCGTCCCTGGGGCTGCTGACATTGAACGCCCTGGTGGCCTGCGATGGGATCATCATACCCATCCAGACCCACTACTACGCGCTGCTAGGGATGCGGCAGCTTATCCGGACCCTGAAGATGGTTAACGACGAGGTGGGCCACCAGGTGGAGATCCTGGGCGTGCTTCCAACGATGTATGACTCCCGCACCACGATCAGCAAGGAGATCGTGGGAGGCATCCACGACTTCTTTCCAGACAAGGTGTTCGAGACCACGATCCACTTCAACATAAAGCTCGTTGAGTCGTCCATGTCAGGAGTGCCGCTATTCGTGAGCAACCCCACGTCGCGCGGTGCGAAGGAGTATACCAGTCTGGCCAAAGAGGTGATCGCACATGCCCAGCGGTCGCGAGGAGCTGAGGCGCGGTATTAGGAACGTCATTGAGGCGGCCTCGCGCGAGATGGGTGCGCTGACCGACCCGCAACGCCCCGCCTCCGGCCCGGCGGACTCTTCCGCGGAGGGGCGCGTCGATCGGCCGCTCCTGCGGCTGGTCCGCGAGGCTCGGGCTCAGCCCGTCTCTCCTGCACTCAAACCGGCCGCGATTCAGGAGGGGGTCACGGTGCACCCTACCAGGGGCATCTGTGCCGCCTACCAGATCAGCCAATCCTGCTGGGAGGTGCCGGACGCGTACTGCAACCAGGCGCTGCATCTCTGCATGCTGCGCGAGTGCCCGGTCTACGATCTGAACCAGAGCGTGCTCGATCGGCGGTTCGCGGCGAAGTTCGCGCACCTCTGGTGAGGGTGCCGGTCAGGCATTCCAGTCGAGGTCGAGCAGCTCGCGCAGGTCGCTGACCCAGGCCCAGGGCATGACGCCGCGCGCCTCGACTTCGCTCCTTCGGGGTCCGAACCCCACAAAACGGATGCCGGCCTGCGCCGCCGCCTGACCATCAACCCAGGAGTCCCCCACCAGATAGGCCGTTCGGTGGGGCCCTGCGAGTTCCATGACGAGCCGGACGCCGGCCGGATCGGGTTTCAGGGCAGGCACCTCGTCACGGGTTACGGTCAAGGGAATGAGCGTGGAGAGCCCGAGTTCGGCCAGTGCGCGCTGGGTGGCGGTTCGGGCGTTGTTGGTCAGGAGCGCCAGATGGAACCCTCGGGCGGTCAGGTCCGCGAGGACGCCGCGCACGTTGGGCACAGGCACCGCGCCCTCCATGCCCGCGGCCTCGAAGGCCTCGATGGTCGCCCATGCCCGAGCGGTTAGGTGGGGGGCGGAGTTGCCGATCCGAGTGACCAGATCCGCTATCGGGGCGCGCATCAGCGCCCCGCGCGGCTCACTCAGCGGGCGCGAGGATTCCAGCAGGTCTATCAGGGCGCCGCGCATCGCGGCGAAGTCTATGCGAGAATCAACAAGGGTGTTGTCGAAGTCGAAGATGAGAAGGGGCGGAGGGGCGTCCATTCTTGGCGGCCTGATTGAGGATTCTTCATCCCAAGCGCCGTCCCTTCACGATGAGAGGGGAATATCATGAGCGTTCGGCCAGCGTACCGAACCATAGCCGCACTCCCGGGCCATGTGGGTGAGGAGGTGGAACTCCGGGGATGGCTGCAGCACCGGCGCAGCAGCGGCAAGATACTCTTCCTCCTGGTGCGCGACGGTACGGGCGCGGTGCAGGTCATCATGAGCCGGCAAGAGGTGCCCGAGGAGGTCTTCGCGACCGCGGACCGGCTCCCGCAGGAGAGCAGCGTGGTCGTGACGGGGCTCGTGCGGGCGGACCCCCGCGCACCCGGGGGGGTAGAGATTGCCGCGGGCTCGTTGCTGGTTGTGCACGAGGCCGAGCCCTACCCGATCACGTCGAAGCCGCACGGGATCGAGTTCCTGATGGATCACCGCCACCTATGGCTGCGCAGCAGCCGCCAGCAGGCCATCCTGCGAGTGCGGGCCGAGGTGATCCGGGCGATGACCGAGTATCTGGACGGTCACGGCTTCCTACGGGTGGATGCGCCGATCCTGACGCCCGCGGCGGTCGAGGGAACGACGACGCTATTCGAGACGCAGTATTTCGATCTGGGGTCTGCCTACCTGACCCAGTCGGGCCAGCTCTACAATGAGGCCGCTGCCATGGCGTTCGGGCGGGTCTACTGCTTCGGCCCAACGTTCCGGGCAGAGAAGAGCAAGACGCGGCGTCACCTGATCGAGTTCTGGATGCTCGAGCCCGAGGTCGCGTACCTCGATCTGGACGGGTACATGGCGCTGGCGGAAGATTTCGTGAGCAGCGTCGTTGTGCGGATCCTCGAACGCTGCCGGGAACCGCTCGCCGCGCTTGAACGCGATCTGGCCCCGCTCGAGCGCGTCCGAGCGCCTTTCCCAAGGATCTCCTATGATGAAGCGCTGCGGCTCCTGTCCGCGGCCGGGAAGCCCGTGGCCTGGGGCGAAGACCTGGGGGGCGATGAGGAGACCGCGGTCAGCCAGCAGTTTGACCGGCCGGTGTTCATCCACCGGTATCCTACCCGCTGCAAGGCCTTCTACATGCAGCCGGACCCCGACCGTTCGGACGTCGTGCTGGGTGCGGACCTGATCGCTCCGGAGGGATACGGGGAGATCATCGGCGGCGGGCAGCGCGTCCACGACCTGGAACTGCTGCGGGCGCGACTGGCGGAACACGGTCTGCCCGAGTCCACCTATCAGTGGTACCTGGACCTGCGCCGCTACGGATCGGTGCCCCACTCGGGCTTTGGAATCGGCATCGAGCGCACCGTTGCATGGCTGTGCGGTATCGAGCACGTGCGAGAGGCCATTCCGTTCCCCCGACTGCTCAACCGGCTCTACCCGTAGGGCCCTGCGCTCCAAGGCCTTGCCTGGCCGTTGGGCATTGTGGTAACATTGCGACGAAGACCGCTGCAGAAGACGTCCGGCTCTCCGCCGGCAGGTATGTCGTCGCGAGTGGGTGAGGTTGCCCGCTCGTTTTTCATGCGGCGGGGTGAGGAGACGGGTACGTGCCACACGCACCATGGAAGGACGCAGTCGAGCACCTGGCCGCCTCCGTCGCGGCCAGGTGGGGGTATTCCCTGGCCGGCGTGGAGATCGTTGGGGAAGGGCGGCGCCCGCTGATCAGGATCAGCGTGGAGGGAGAGGAACCCGTGACCGTGGACGCGTGCGCCAGGATCTCCGAGGAACTGGGGCGCGCGCTGGATCTGCACGACCCGATCCCGCACGCGTACATTCTCGAGGTGGCATCGCCGGGGCTGGACCGGCCGCTACACGGCGAGGGCGACTTCCGCAGGTTCGCAGGACGCAAGATCGAGCTACTGACGCGCGAACCCGTGGAGGGTCGCCGTCGGTGGAAGGGCCGGCTGTCCGGGGTTGACGCCGGCAGCGTGGTTGTTGATGTGGAAGACCAATCGGTGCGGCTGCCGTTGGAGCAGGTTGCTTCCGCGCGATTGATCGTGGGGATGGAGGATCTTCGTCAAGATCTTGCCAAAGGGGGGCGCGGTAGGTCATGAACTTAGAGCTGCTGCGGGCGCTCGATCAGATCGAGGAAGAGAAGGGCATCGGCAAAGACGTCATCATAGACGCGATCGAGGCGGCGCTGCTGTCCGCCTACAAGAAGAATTTCGGTGCCACCGCCCAGAGCATGCGCATCGAGATGGACCGCACCACGGCTGAGATGCGGGCCTACCAGGTGCGCACCGTGGTGGAGGACGTAGACGACCCGACGCTGCAGATCGCGCTTGCCCAGGTGCGTGAGTGGGACCCCACGGCCCAGGTGGGCGAGATGGTCGAGGTTGAGGTTACGCCCAAGGACTTCGGGCGCATCGCCGCGCAGACCGCCAAACAGGTGGTCGTGCAGCGACTCCGGGAAGCGGAGCGGGAGATGGTCTACAAGGAGTTCCGCGACCGTGAGGGCGACATCGTCACCGGCATCGTGCAGCGAATAGAGCGGAAGAACGTCTTTCTGGACTTGGGCCGCATCGAGGCCGTGCTGCCACCCCCGGAGCAGATTCCGCGTGAAGGATACAGGCAGGGTGAGCGCGTGAAGGCGTACGTGGTCGAGGTGCGACAGGGCACGCGCGGCCCGCAGATCGTGGTCTCACGTACCCACCCCGGACTGCTCAAGCGGCTATTTGAGATAGAGGTGCCGGAGGTCTACGAGGGAATCGTGGAGATAAAGGCGATCGCCCGCGAGGCCGGCACGCGCAGCAAGATTGCGGTCGCTTCTCGGGATCGCAACGTGGATGCGGTGGGTTCTTGTGTCGGACCCAAGGGATCGCGCGTGCAGGCGATCGTGGACGAGCTCCGCGGCGAGAAGATAGACATCGTTGCCTGGAACCCCGACCTCTCGCAGTTCGCCGCGGCCGCGCTTAGCCCGGCCAGGGTGGTGCGGGTTGAGATTTCCGAGGCCACCAAGACGGCGCTTGTGATCGTGCAGGACCACCAGCTGTCGCTGGCCATCGGACGCGAGGGCCAGAACGCCCGCTTGGCGGCCAAGCTGACCGGCTGGCGTATTGACATCAAGAACGAGACACAGATTAGGGAGATCGAGGCGCAGAAGATCTTCGTGGATCTCCCAGAGGAAGAGCCGGTCCCGGCCGAGACAGCCGCCGTCCCTGTTGCCGCGGACGAACCGCCGGCATAACGGGCGGCCTGGACAGATGTCACGGGTCAAGCACGTGCCACAGCGCCAGTGCGTCGCGTGCCGGCAGGTACGACCGAAACGCGAGCTGGTCCGGGTAGTACGCACGCCCGCGGGAGAGGTCCGCGTGGATTTGACGGGAAAGGTGTCGGGGCGCGGAGCGTACGTCTGCCCCGACACCGCCTGCGCCGAGACCGCGGTACGGGAACACCGGCTGCAGCACGCGCTTGAGATAGTAGTCCCTGAGGCGATCGTCGAGGACCTGCGTGCGGCGGCGGACCGCAGCGCGCAGGCTCCCGGTCGGAGTTAGAGGAGGCCGCTGGATGCGGGTGTACGAACTGGCAAAGGAACTGGGGCTGAGCACCAAAGAGCTAATGGACGTGCTCGCGATGCTCAAGGTGCCGGTCAGGAGCCACAGCAGCAGCCTGAGCGTGGTGGCCGAGCAGCGCGTCCGGGTGCACGTTGCGGCCACGCGGCCCTCAAAGGGGAAGAAGCAGGCAGCGGCATATGCCGCAGCAGCGCCGCCCCCGGCGACCGTGACCCGGCCCGAAACCAAAACCCCGACCGGGGAGCGGATACTGGGCATGCGGAAGATCGTGCTTCCCCCGCCTCCGGTGGAGGAACCGGTCATGCCGCCTGAGGCGCCGGCTGTGCCGCAGCCCCAGGCAGCGCCACAGGTCCGCCCTGCCGCCGCCGCCCCAGCAGCAGCCCCCGCCTCCGCAACAGCAGTCCCAGCCGCTCCCGCAACAGCAGCCCCTGCCGTTGCGGCGACGCCCGCGGCGGCAGTCTCCCATGCAGCCGCAGGTGTTGTTGAGGCGCCTCCTGCGCCGCCCAGGGTTGTCCCGTCGCCTCCGCCGCCGAGGGGGATCAAGATCGAGCCGGTTCGGCCGCCCAAGCGTGAAACCGCAAAGGAAGCGCCGCGCGAGCCGGTAGGTCGCGGCGCGGCACCTCCGCCGGTTGCCCTCCCG
The DNA here is from genome assembly GCA_031082185.1 of bacterium. Taxonomy (NCBI): domain Bacteria; species bacterium. The sequence goes on from JAVHLI010000015.1 coordinate 47,838, forward strand.
CCGCGTGCACCGGAGACCGGCGATAGGCGCCGCCCGCCTGCGGGTCCCGGCAAGCCGCCCAGCAGGCCTGCGGTTCAGCCCCGCCGGCCCATGTTCCGCCTGCCCCGTCGCAGACGGCGCGCACGGGCGCGTCCGGCCGAGACCGTCACAGTGGAGACGGTTCTCCCGGTTGCAGCAGAGATCGAGATGACTGGGCCGATCAGCGTAGGAGAACTGGCGTCGCGGCTGAACGTTGCCGCGGGCGAGATCGTGCGGCGTCTGCTCGACCAGGGCGTGCTGGCCGGGATCAACCAACAGATCCCAGCCGACATGGCCACCCGGGTCGCCGAGTCGCTCGGCACCGTTGTGCACAAGACGCGGCCGGTGCCCGAAGGGCAGCAGGCAGTGAAGAAGATCGATCGGATGGTCGTGGCCGCCGGTGAAGCTGCCGTTCCCAGACCGCCCGTGGTCACGGTCATGGGGCACGTTGACCATGGGAAGACGACGCTTCTGGATGTGATCCGCCAGACCCGAGTTGCCGATCAGGAGTTCGGAGGAATCACGCAGCACATCGGGGCCTCCGTGGTACAGTCCGGCGGAAGGGAGGTCGTGTTCATAGACACCCCGGGGCACGCTGCCTTCACATCCCTGCGCGCGCGCGGCGCGCAGGTGACCGATGTGGCGGTGCTGGTTGTGGCTGCCGACGACGGCGTCATGCCCCAGACCGTCGAGGCGGTCAACCATGCCAAGGCCGCAGGAGTACCGATAGTGGTGGCCATCAACAAGATGGACTTGCCCCAAGCCAATCCCGACCGCGTCAAGCAGGGGCTCGCCGACCTGGGCCTGGTGCCTGAGGAGTGGGGCGGAGACACGATCATGGTACAGGTGTCCGCCCGGCAGAAGACCGGGCTGGACCAATTGATCGAGATGATACTGCTGGTGACGGAGCTCCAGGATCTGCGCGCCGACGTGGACTGTCCCGCGCGCGGGACGATCATAGAGGCCCGCCTGGACCGGGGCCGGGGTCCTGTGGCGACGGTTCTGATTCAGGAAGGACGCCTGCGGGTGGGAGACGCCATTGTGGCCGGGGAAACCCACGGCCGCGTCCGCGCCATGATGGATGCGCGGGGTGCCCGGATGGATCAAGCAACACCCTCGACGCCCGTCGAGGTATTGGGACTCGTGGAAGTCCCCCAGGCCGGCGACCTGCTGGAAGCGGTGCGCGACGAGCGGGTCGCACGCGCGGCGGCGGGGGAGCGTCGGGATCGCCGTCGCGCATCCGAGCAGGCCGCGGCGCATCCCGCGGCCGCCACGGCGTTGGGGGAGGGGCCGAAGGAATTGCGCGTCATCATCAAGGGTGACGCGCACGGATCGGTCGAGGCGCTACAGGCGGCCGTTCCCAAACTATCAGGACCTGAGGTGAAGGTTACCGTCCTGCACGCCGCGGTCGGCAATGTGAGTGAGTCGGACATCATGCTGGCCTCGGCCAGCAGGGCCGTTGTCGTAGGGTTCAACGTGAGGCCCGAAGCCCAGGTACGGCGGATTGCCGAGGAAGAGCACGTGGACCTGCGGGTGTACCGTGTGATCTACGAGGCGCTTGACGACCTGGCGGCCGTGCAGAAGGGCCTGCTCGCGCCCAAGGTTGTGGAGGTGGTCCTGGGGCAGGCCGAGGTCAGGCAGGTGTTCACCATCTCCCGCCTGGGAGTTATCGCTGGTTCGTACGTCACAGGGGGTCGCATCGTGCGCGGCGCGAAGGCCCGGATCGTCCGCGACGGCGTGGTGGTGTACGACGGAAGGGTCGGCTCGCTGCGCCGGTTCAAGGAGGACGTTCGCGAGGTGACCGACGGGTTCGAGTGCGGCATAGGTCTGGAACGCTTCAACGATGTCAAGGAAGGCGATCTGGTTGAAGCCTACGAGGTGCAGGAAGTACCCGCGTAGCAGTCTGCGGCGCAGGCTTGGAGGACGGGCAGATCATCGTCGGCGTTGTCCGGATTGAACTGAGCCTGCCAGGCGCAAGAGGGCTGAAGGACAAACGCCGTCTGGTGACGGGATTGATTGAACGGGCGCAGAACCGGTTTCGGGTCTGCGCCGCCGAGGTAGACCACCAGGACAACTGGCGACGCGCGACCGTTGCGTTTGCCTGTCTTTCAAACTCCACGAGTCACGCGCACGCCGTCCTGGCCAAGGTGGCCGATTTCGTCGAGCGCCAGGCGGATCTGGTCGTAATGGAGTTCCAGGTCGAAATCCGGTAATGGAGCAAACGACAATGGCTCGCACCCGCGCCCAACGGCTGGCCGAGGTGATTCGAACCGAGGCCAGCGAAATCATCCTGCAGGGCCTCAAGGATCCGCGTATCGGGTTCATTTCCATAACCGACGTGGTGGTTAGCGGTGACCTGCGTCACGCCAAGATCTTCGTGAGCGTGCTCGGTGACCAGGAGGCGAAGCAGCGGACGATGGCGGGGTTGAACCGGGCAACGGGGCACGTCCGCTCCCAGCTCAGCGCCAGGCTGGCGATGCGGTTCGTGCCGGAGATCCTATTCCGCCTCGACGATTCCATCGAGCGCGGGGCCCGCGTGTCGTCTTTGCTCCGAAAAGTGGATCAGGAGGGAACGCGTGGACCCTCGGGAGACCATCGCCCGGACGCTTAGGACCGGCGGCCAGGTGCTGATCGTCTGTCACCTGGGCCCCGACGGTGACTGTCTGGGCGCGGGTCTTGCGCTGGCCGGCGCGCTGGAGCGCATCGGCGTGGACGTGACGGTCGCGTGCGAGGATGGCGTGCCCGACTCCCTGGCGTTTCTTCCCGGTGCGAGCGGAGTGGTCAGGGGCGTTCCGGACGCCATGGGCGTTTCCGTCGCGGTCGCGCTGGAGTGCGGTACCCTGGATCGTGCAGGAGGTCTGGCGCCGGCTCTGGAGCGCGCCGGAACGCTGGTCGCCATTGACCATCACAGCGAGCCCCCCTTGGATGCCCAACTGACGTACTGGGATCCGGCGGCCGCGGCGGTCGGCGAAATGGTCATGGATCTGATCGCGCACCTGGGGGTGACCGTTGATCGTCCAATTGCCACCTGCCTGCTCGCGGCCCTGGTTACGGACACGGGTGTCTTCCGGTTCGCCAATACAACGCCGCGCACGCTTCGGCTGGCCGCGGAGCTTATGGAGAGGGGAGCCATCCTCGGGGAGGTCGTGCGCGCTGTGTACGAGGAGCAGCCCGCGCCCGCGGTGCGGCTCCTGGGTCACGCCCTGGCTGCCAGCCGGTTGCACGAGAGCGGCGCGGTGGCAATGACCGCGGTGACGCCGGCGATGCTGGCCGCTGCCGGGGCCGGACCGGATGACGTTGCGGGCATTGCTGCGGTGCTTCGGACGATCTCGGGCGTTCGGCTGGCCGTTGTGCTCGAAGACCGGGGAAACACCGTCCGGGTTTCGATCCGGGCCAGGGACGGAGTGCGCGCTGATCTCATGGCCCACGCACTGGGTGGAGGAGGACACGCCGGCGCCGCAGGAGCTGAGATGAAATGCAGGATCGAGGAAGCGGTGCCACGCGTACTCTCGGCCTCATCGCGCGCGGTCCGTCCGGTGGGCGATGACGCGTAGCCCCCTGGTGCCGGAGGCGGTCCACCTCTCGGGAGCGCTCAATGTGCTCAAGCCGCCTGGGATGACCTCACACGACGTGGTTGACGCGCTGCGGCGGCTCACGGGCGTGCGCAGGATCGGGCATACCGGCACGCTCGACCCCGGCGCCTCTGGCGTGCTCGTGCTCTGCGTGGGCCGGGCAACGCGCATCGCCGAGTTCCTTTCGGACCAGCCCAAGGGCTATCGCGCCGAGTTCACCTTCGGCGTTGAGACTGATTCCGGCGACGCGTACGGCGCGGTGGTGGGCGGGAGCGATGCCTCTGGTCTGACCGCCGGTGCGCTGGAGGAGGCGCTGACGGAGTTCGTGGGCGCGATCCAGCAGGTCCCGCCCATGGTTTCAGCGGTGCGCAGGTCCGGGCGCAGGCTCTACGAGCACGCCAGGCGCGGTGAGGTCGTGGAGGTCGCTCCGCGCCAGGTCACCGTTTTCGAATGCCGCCTGCTGGAGTTTGTCCCCGGGCACCACGCCACCGCGTTGGTGCAGGTGGAGTGCTCCAAGGGAACCTACGTTCGAGCGCTGGCCAGCGATCTGGGCAGGCGGCTGGGCGTAGGCGGGCACGCCTCCTTCGTATTGCGCACGCGTGTCGGCCGCTTCACCCTCGACTCCAGCCTCACGCTAGAGGAGCTTTCCGCGGTCGAGGATCTGACGCGTCTTCTCGTGCCGCCGGATGAGGCCCTGAATCACCTGCCCGTGGTGGATCTGACTTCTCTTCAGCGGCGCCAGGTATTGGACGGTCTGGCGATCCCGCTGTTCCAGATCCCCGGGTGGGCCGGTCTGCCCGCGGATTTGCCGGTCCGCCTGCGCGACGAGCGGGGATTGGTGGCCGTAGGCCGCGTGGAGGCCGGGCGCCTGATTCCGTTTCGCGTTCTTCGGGGGTCAGGGGGGCGATGAACGTTGTCCGCGGGTTTTTGGACCTGCCCTCAGATCCCAGACCGGCCGCCCTGGCTTTGGGGACATTTGACGGGCTCCACCTGGGTCACCAGGCGGTGGTTGCCGCGCTGCGGTCGGCTGCCGCGCGCGAGGGCCTGCAGTCGGTGGTTATCACGTTCGATCCGCACCCTCTGGCCGTGGTCGCGCCGCCGGGCCAGCCGTTTCTGCTGACTACGATCGAAGAACGAATTGATCTGTTCACCTCCATGGGGATTGACACGCTGCTGGTCGTACGGTTCGACGCGGAACTGCGCGAGGTTTCGGCCGCGGGCTGGCTGGAGATGCTTTCCGGCCGGCTCCAGGCACGGGAGATGGTGGCCTCCTCCAACCATGCCTTCGGCCGCGGCCGCGAGGGCGACACCGCAATGCTCCAGGCATGGGCCGGTGCACGGGGGATCGGGGTGACGGTTGTGCCTCCGGTGTACAACGGCGGGGCGGTTATCAGCAGCAGCGGGATTCGCGAGCGTCTGCGGACCGGAGACGTCAGGACCGCTGCCCAATGGCTGGGTCGCTGGTACACGGTCCGGGGGTTGGTCGTGGCGGGAGACGGCCGTGGCCGGGAGTTAGGGGTGCCCACGGCCAACCTTCAGGTCTTCCCGCAGAAAGTGGTGCCGTGCCCGGGAGTGTATGCCGCGTACGCCACCGTGGCCGGACAGGCCCACATGGCCGCGATCAACATCGGCGTGCGACCGACGTTCGGCGCAGGAGAGCTGACGGTGGAGGCGCACCTGCTGGATGCCGACCAAGACCTCTACGGGCAGACCGTTGAGGTGGCGTTCGTTTCCAGGCTTCGGGATGAGCGGCGGTTTCCGGACCTCGAGACCCTCAAGGCCCGGATGTCAGGGGATCTCCTCGCCGTGAGGGATTGCCTGGGTTCCCCAGGTATCACTGGGACAGGGTGGTTTGAGTAAAGTCCAGGGTAGCAGTTGAGGGGATTTCGGTAGCGAAGCAGAAAG
>JAVHLI010000016.1 GCA_031082185.1 bacterium
GGTCTCATGCATGGGAAGATATCATCGTCCCATTACTTATGCAAGGGTCAATAGGCGGAGGCGTTCTGCATGCTTGGTTTGGATGCCCGCCTTCGTTCCCTTGAGAAAGTACCGTTCAAGCCCCCTGTGCTTGAAGCTCTTGATCACAGATCAGAGTGTAACCCGTAACGCTACAGGTTACAAGCCCTGGCAGACAGAGGGCTTCGGCTCACGGTCACGGGCGGGCCGTAACGGGGCTAGTTCGGCTTTCGCTCCGCCCAGCGGCGTAGCTCGAGCTCCAGGTCCACGGCGGTGACCATCCTGGGATAGAACTCCACCAGGGTGGTCGCCGTGCGTTCGTAGTCGGTCAGTTGCGCGGAGAAGTGATCCACCAGGACCAGCCCGCGCGTGTACGCCGCGCGTACGGCCGCAGCCGCGGCGTCGCCGGAGAGCGCCAGCCGGATGGCCGTCGCCTCGACCAGACTCTCGGCCACGACCTCGGACCACGTACGGTACCCACCCCGGGCCGCTGCTTCTCGCGCCTGGAGGAACAGCGGTTCGGTGCGCTGCACCTGGTCGGGGGACTGCCCCCGGACGGGATCGAGCAGCATCCGGACGAACGGCCGCACCAGCCCAAGGCGGTCCACCCCCACAGGCGCTCCGGCGACAAGGTAGGAGCGATCACCCTGCCGGACCAGGAACCCCTGGCCGGGCGCTCCAAGCAGGCTGGGCAGCACCGTGATCCGCCCGCCCGGCACCGCGGTTACCCTCATGTAATCGGCTACGCGGCCCAACAGCGCCGGTGCTTCCCTGCGATGGGCCTCCAGGGCTTCGGCGTAGGCGCGCTCATGCGCCTTCCACAGGTCCGCCAGTCCTGCCTGGGCATGGAACTGCGCCAGCACCGGTCCGAGGCCGGTCAATCCCCCCGAAGTGGCAGGAGCAGGTCCAGGGGCCGGCTCCCGCAGCTCGGGCGGGTTTGTCAGCAGCAGCGCGGCGGCCACGTACTGCTCGAGCGTGACCGGCCGCTCTGCCATAAACCGCCGGACCGGATCAACCGTACCTGCCGGCAGCCCGGCGAGCCTGGTGCGCACCGCGGCGCGCACCGTTCCGGGTTCCCCGGGAGGGGCGTCGGGCGTGGCGGCCAGGAGTGCCGCAAAAAGGGTGAACACCCGGGCGTCCAGGCCGACGTCTATCCGCTCGGCCAGGCGGAGCCGACCTTCGCCGGCCACGCCCGTGGGCGCCGTGGCCGAGAAGCTCCAGGTGTAGTCCGAGGCCATCTGGTTGCCCTGGCGGTCCCTGGCCCGGAGCCGCACCGTGTACCGGACCCCTGGAGTCAGAGGAGGGTTGGGCCGAACGGTGACCGTCTTGGCGTCGTCTGACCACTGCGCGGGCCCGAAGGTTAGAGAAGGCTCTGCCTTGACCTCGAGCGTATCAGGGCTCATGGCCTTGTTGAAGGTTGCGGTGATGGGCGTATCCGATGGAGCCACGGCGTCCGCTGCAGGCACCACCGACGTGACGGCCGGCGGTGTGTTCTCGGAGACGCCGGGATTGGGCAGGCCTGTCAGGCCTCCGATGGAGCCGCATCCCGCCAGCAGCACAACAAGCACCAGTGCGCCCAGAAGCGCGCGGGGGCAGAGAGCAGACACGGCAGGTTTCCTCATGGGTAGATGCTTGTATGCAGCGGGGCGCGTTTCCTCCTGCTGTGGTGCTGTTCTGCCGCCCGGGCGTGGACTCGTGCTGGGGCCCAGGGTATAATCAAGGGTAGTTGTGGCGGTGTAGCTCAGTTGGTTAGAGCACGCGGTTCATACCCGCGGAGTCGGGAGTTCGAGTCTCCCCGCCGCCACCACGTTGAACCGGCGGTTCCAGAGGGACCGCCGTGTTGCGCTATTATGGGGAATCCGAGGGGTACCGGCCAGATGACCCGCGCGCAGACACTCCGGATGCGCCACCGCGTGCGCCAGACGCTCCGGCGTCACCGCATGCTTTCCGGCGGCGAGACGGTGGTCGTGGCGGTCTCGGGCGGGCCGGACTCTATGGCGCTGCTGCACCTCCTGTTGCGCCTGCGCGACGAGCTCTCCCTGCGGCTGCACGTGGTCACGGTAGACCACGGCATCCATCGAGCCGGCAGCGAGCATGCCGCTTTCGTCCGGCGCACAGCGCGGGCCTGGGGAATCCCGGTATCGTCCGTCCGCGCAAACGCGAGATCCTGGGCGCGACGGCACCGTCTTACGCTTGAGGAAGCCGCAAGGGCAGTGCGGTACGGTGCGCTGGCGCGGGTCGCCAGGCGCATCGGTGCCTCGCACCTGGCCCTGGCGCACACGGCCGACGATCAGGTAGAAACCGTGCTGCTCTGGCTGCTTCGGGGGGCAAGCGCCGATGGGCTCGCAGGTATGCCGGCCACCAGGCAGCACGATGGGCTGCGTGTGATCAGGCCCCTGTTGGATCTGTGGCGCCATGAGATCGTCGCCTACCTGGGGGCCGAAGGCGTGCCCTGCAGGACCGACCCGACAAACCGGCTGCGCGGGCCGCTTCGGAACCGCATCCGCATGGACTTGATCCCCCACCTGTCGGGGTATAACCCGGGTGTCAAGGCCGTGCTGCGGCGTCTGGCAGAGCAGGCGGCCGATGATGCGGCCCTGATGGACCGCCTCTCAGAAGAGGCCGGTTCAAAGGCGCTCAGGCGCCGGGCGGGTGTCATTGCGATTGACGCCGCGCAGTTCGCCGCGTTGCCCGTGGCCCTGCAACGCCGTGTGGCGCACCGGGCTCTGTGCGAGGCCGGCGGGAAGATTCGGGACGTGAAGTTCGTCCATATAGAGCGGATCCGCGCGATGGCCGAAAGCGGGCGGTCCGGGGAGCTGGCGGACCTGCCCGGGCTGCGCGCGGAGCGCAGGGGAGGCCGCGTCGTGATCGAGCGCGCACGCGGCACCGGCCCCCGCCGGATGTTACAATAGAGACGCGGCGCCGCGCCGTTTCAGCGGCACCGCGTCGGAGGAAGTGCTGGCAGTGACGAACCGGTACATGCGCAGTCTAATCGTTTGGGCCGTGATCCTGGCGGTCGCGTTCCCCTTTGCCCTGCAACTCTGGCGCCGCACCCCGCGCGAGGAGATGTCCTACAGCGTCTTCATTGACCAGGTGCAGTCCGGGCAGGTGAGCCAGGCCGAGATTGGGGACGGGGTCGTCGTAGGGAAGCTGAAGAACGGCCAGCAGTTCACCGTCTACGTGCCGCAGGGCGACACGTCCTACATAGACCTGCTGAAGGCCCGGGGGGTTGTGATCAAGGTCGAGCCCCGCTCTCGCTCGGCACTGTGGCCGACCCTGCTGTCCACGATGCTGCCGATCCTGCTGCTGGTGGGTCTCTGGATGCTGATGCTGCGACAGGCGCAGTCGGGCAGCAACCAGGCGATGTCGTTTGGAAAGAGCCGGGCCCGGCTGCACACCGAGGGCAAACCCAAGGTCACCTTCAGCGACGTGGCCGGCGTGGAGGAAGCCAAGGAAGAGCTCCAGGAGATCATCGAGTTCCTTAAGTACCCCAAGAAGTTCCAGGCGCTGGGCGCCAAGATACCGCGTGGCGTGCTGCTGGTGGGCCCGCCGGGCTCGGGCAAGACGCTGCTGGCCAAGGCGATCGCCGGCGAGGCCGAGGTTCCGTTCTTCTCGATCTCCGGCTCGGAATTCGTCGAGATGTTCGTCGGCGTCGGCGCCTCCCGAGTGCGCGACCTCTTCGACCAGGCCAAGAAGAGCGTGCCGTGCCTGGTCTTCATTGACGAGATAGACGCGGTGGGTCGCCAGCGAGGGGCAGGGCTCGGCGGCGGGCACGACGAGCGCGAGCAGACGCTCAACCAGCTCCTGGTCGAGATGGATGGGTTCGATCCCAACAGCGGGATAATCGTGATCGCGGCCACGAACCGGCCCGACATCCTGGACCCGGCTCTACTGCGCCCCGGGCGGTTTGACCGGCGAATCGTGGTGGACAACCCGGACACCAAGGGCCGCCGCGCCATCCTCGAGGTCCACGTCAAGGGCAAGCCCATCGCCGAGGACGCGGATCTGGGCGTGCTGGCCAAGCGGACGCCCGGGTTCTCCGGCGCCGATTTGGCCAACATGGTCAACGAGGCGGCGCTGCTGGCGGCGCGGCGCGACAAGAAGAGTATCGGGGCGGCCGAGATGGACGAGGCGATAGACCGGGTGATCGCCGGCCCCCAGCGCCGGAGCCGCATCCTGTCCCCGAAGGACCGCGAGCTGACGGCCCATCACGAGGCGGGCCACGTGTTGCTCGCCAAGGTAATCCCAGGAGCCGACCCGCCGCACAAGGTCACGATTCTGCCGCGCGGCATGGCGCTCGGATATGTGATGTTTGCGCCGCCGGAGGACAAGTACACCTACACGCGCGCGGAGATCCTGGCACGAATCACCGTGGGATTGGGCGGGCGCGTCGCAGAGGAGATAGTCTTCAACGAGGTCACCACCGGCGCGCAGAACGACTTCGAGGCAGCAACCGAGCTTGCCCGCAAGATGGTCACGGAGTACGGCATGAGCAACAAGCTGGGCCCGCTCTCGCTGGGCAGGCGGCACGGGCCGGTCTTCCTCGGCCGCGACCTGGTGGAGAGCCGCAACTACAGCGAGGAGATCGCCTTCGAGATAGACAAGGAGATTCGCCGAATCATTGACGAATGCTATGAGCGGGCGCGCGCGGCCATCCTGGAACACAGGGGCGCGCTCGACCGCATCGCACAGGCGCTGATTGAGTACGAGAGCCTGGAAGCCGAGGATCTCAGCCGGCTCTTCGCGGGTGAACCGCTGGTGCGGGCCGAGACCGAGGCGGCCGCTCCGCTGGAGCCGCGCGCCGAATCCGCCGTACCTGCGGCGCGTCTGAGGCCGGAGGCGCCGGTGCCGCAGTTGCAGCCGAAGCCGGAGGCGTCCGGATAGGCGCGCAGGTCGCACTAAGAGAGGCAGAGCATGACGCGCGAGGTTGAGGTTCCTCCCTACACCGTGGAGGCAACCGTGGTCGCACCCCCGGCGACGACGGCCCTGGTGGTTGTGGACATGCAGAACGACTTCGTTACTCCCGGCGGCGCGCTGGTGGTCCCCGATGCCGCCGGCACGGTCCCGGCCATTGCGCGCCTGCTGGAGAGGACCCGCGCGGCGGGCGCGCGCGTCTTCTACACCCAGGACACCCACCGCAACGGCGACCCTGAGTTCGCGATCTGGGGCGACCACGCGGTCGAGGGCACCTGGGGATGGCAGATCGTGGAACCCCTGCGGCCTGCCCCCGGCGACCGGGTAGTCCAGAAGCCCAGCTACGACGGGTTCTTCGGGACCTCGCTGGACCACGAGCTGCGGGCGGCCGGCATCCGGACCCTTGTAGTGTGCGGTACGGTGGCCAACGTCTGCGTCCTGCACACCGCCGGAAGCGCTGCGCTGTACGGCTACAAGGTGGTTCTGCCCGTGGACGCGGTGTCGGCGATCGTCCCGTTCGATCTTGAGGTGGCGATCCGCCAGGTCGCGTTTCTATATCGCGGGACGATTACCACGACCGACGCGCTGACCGTGGGGCCGTGACGCCGCGCGCTGTCTGCGCGGCCCCAGATCGCCAGTATGAGATGAGAGAGGAGCCTTCGCGATGCGCCGATTCATTGTCGTAGGCCTGATTGTTCTTGTCCTGGCCGCGACCTCCGCGGCCCAGAGCCCGGCGGTCCGGCTAACACTCCTGTACACCAGCGAGCACCACGGAAACGTCCTGCCGTTCGATACGCCTACTGCTAAGGGCGTGGGAGGAATGGCGGCCAGGGCCTCGCTGATCGCGCAGGTCAGGGGCGAGGCCCCCAACGTGCTGCTCCTGGATTCCGGCGATATCCTGATGGGGACCGCGATGTCGTCGGTTTTCCGCGGCGAGCCGGACATCCTGGCGATGAACCTGATCGGCTACGACGCGATGGCGGCGGGCAATCACGAGTTTGACTACGGGGTCGAGCACTTCCGTCGCCTGGTGCGCCTGGCCAAGTTCCCGATCATCTCCACCTCGCTCCGCGCTCGCGGGCAGGAACTCACCCCGCTGTTCATCATCAAGCAGGTGGCCGGCCTGCGGGTGCTGATCTTCAGCACGCTTGACGAGGAGTGGGCGGACATCATTCACCCGAATATCTCGCGCGATCTCGAGTACTTCGACCCGATAGGCAGCGCGCAGGGACTGATTCGAGGCCTGGGCCGGAGCGTGGACCTGGTCATAGCCCTGACCCACATGAGCAACTCGCTGGACCTGGCGCTGGCCCGCGCGGTTCCCCAGATCCACGTTATCATCGGGGGCCACACGGATGGCTTTGACGGCATGCTGACCGCCGCGGGAGGCCGGCCCGTGGATGCAATTGACAACCCGCCTACCGTCTACGTCAAGACCCACCGGCTGGGTGCCACCGTGGGGCGCCTCGACCTGGTTGTGGCGGACGGCAAGGTGCGCCGGGCATCTGCCCGCAACCTGCCCGTAACCGGCGCTCTGGCGCCCGAACCGGCGGTGGCAGGCCTGGTCAAGCAGTACGAGGACAGGCTCCAGGCCCGGTTCGCGGAGGTGATCGGACGGGCAGCGCTGTTCCTCGACGGTGAGCGGGGGACGGTAAGGGCGCGGGAGACCAACCTGGGCAACATGATCTCCGACGGGGTCCGGGAGTTCGCACGGACCGACGTGGCGATCATCAACGGCGGCAACATCCGCGGCTCGATCAACGAGGGGCCGATCACCCTGGGCGACGCCTTCCGGGTGCTGGCCTTCGACAACACCATCGTGACCTTCCAGTTGACCGGCGCGCAGATTCGCGAGGCCTTGGAGAACGGCGTCAGCATGGTGGAGCAGGGGGCAGGGCGCTTTGCGCAGGTGGCCGGTATGTCCTACGCGTACGAGCGGGGCCGTCCTTCCGGCCAAAGGGTGGTCGAGTTGCGGATCGGCGGGCAGCCGGTAGATCCCACCCGGCGTTACTCGGTCGCCACCAACGACTTCCTGGCCGACGGCGGGGATGGGTTTTCGGTCTTCAAGCTGGGAACACAGCGACGGGACACGCAGATGGACCTGCGCGACCTGTTCATCGAGCAGATCCGCCGCGCAGGGGTTGTCTCGGCTCGGTTGGACGGCCGCATTACAGCCCGGTAGTCCTGACGCGGACTTGAAGGAGGAAAGCATGTCACCACGGTTGATGGCCCAGGTGGCCGTCCTTGCGGCGGTCTACGTTGTGGTAGGGCAGGTGGTCCGGTTCATTCCCAACCCGATGGTGCCCGGAGCCATCGTGGCCCTCAACATGGTGGTGGTAGTGATAGCGGGCATGCTCCTGGGGCCCGCGGCCGGGGCGTCCGTCGGGCTGATAGGTACCCTCGTAAATGCCCTCAGCCCTGCGGGGAACCCCTTCGAGTGGGCCGCCATCGTTCCGCACGTGGTCATGGGGTTTGCAGCCGGCCTGGCGGGCCGGCGACACCTGATCCTGGGCGCGCTGACGATCATCGTCGGCCACGCTCTCAACATCGTGGCCTTCATACTGGTGGGACTGATCCCTGCCTCGCAGGTTGCTGTGACGATCTTCTCGATCGGCCTGCTGGCCGAGGTGGCAATTGACGTGGCCGTGATCCTGGCGGCGGTCCCGCTCCTGCGGCCGGTGGTGCGCGCCGGTTCACCCTCCCGGTAGAGCGGCCCCGCGGGCTCGCGCAGCAGGGAGTCGGGTCTTGGGGTGGAATAGACTGCTGGTCTACCTACGGAGGTGTCAGGCGTGAGCATGCGGCCCAAGAACCTTGCGCGCAAGACCGGCATCAATCTGGTACCCATCTTGATCTACATAGGCGTGGCCGTCGTGGTGGCGGCCGGGATGTACGCCTGGGATGTGAAGTACCGCAGGGACGAGGCGGCCAGGCGCCTTCCCCCTTCGCCTGAGGTCATCGCCAAGAACCTGGTTGAGAACATCGTCGGCTCTGAGACCGTTCGAGACGTGAAGGTGGATCAGGAGAAGAAGACGGTTACGGTGACCTTCGACTCGGTTCTCTTCAAGCCGGGGAAGCCCAAGAAGGACCTGCGCGAACTGATGGAGGCCGAGGCGACGCTGGCCACGCAGGCCGTCCTGATGCAGATGCGCGAGTACGGTCAGGTGAACGCGGTCCTCGTGAACCAGGGTAAGACGCTGGCGGTTGCCGAGGCGGTCCGCGGCAAGGATAAGATATCGATCACCTTCATGGACGAAAGGTTGAAGGACTAGCGGAGCGACCCGCGTGCTCGTCCGCCTGGGGGAGACGCTGACCATCGGCGACGTCGTCGCCGTGGCCGAGGGCCGCGCGCAGGTAGAGGTGCCGGAGGGCGCACGGGAAGCCCTTGGCAAGGCCCGTGCTCAGGTTGACCGCATTGTTGATGCGGGCCTACCGGTCTACGCCATCACCACGGGCGTCGGGAAACTGGCCTCGGTTCCCGTTTCACGCGAGGACGCCGACCGCCTGCAGCTCAACATCGTCCGCAGCCACGCCGCAGGCGTTGGGTCGCCTGCCCCGACCGGCGTGGTGCGGGCCATGATGCTGCTGCGTGCGCACGGTTTGGCACTGGGACACTCGGGCGTCCGGCCGGAGGTGGTGGACCTGCTGGCTGCGTTCCTCAACCGCCGCATCCACCCCATCGTTCCCGAGCAGGGATCGGTCGGCGCCAGCGGCGACCTGGCGCCCTTGGCGCACCTGGCGCTTGCGCTGATCGGCGAGGGCGAGGTCTTCGTGGAGGGCGAGCGCCTTGCCGCGAGGGTCGCGCTCGAGAGGAACGGACTGCGGCCGCTTTGCCTTCGCGCGAAGGAAGGGGTGGCCCTGGTAAACGGCACGCAGTACATGACCGGTTGGGGATCTCTGACCGTCCACCGTGCACTCCGGCTCTGCGCCACGGCCGATGCCGTGGGTGCCATGACACTGGAGGCCCTGCGGGGCTGCTCGGCGGCGCTTCATCCAAGGCTCCATCAGTTGCGCCCTCATCCCGGACAGCAGGCCAGCGCGGAGAACGTACGACACGTGATCGCGGGAAGCGCGCTGGTGGACAGCGTTCCGACGCGCGTCCAGGATGCCTACAGTCTGCGGTGTCTCCCCCAGGTGCACGGGGCGGTGCGCGACGCAGTCAGCTACGCCGCCGGCGTGGTGGGGGTAGAGCTGAACGCGGTAACCGATAACCCGCTCCTGTTCCCGGAGGAGGATCTGGTTCTCTCGGGCGGCAACTTCCACGGCCAGCCGGTGGCGGTGGCGATGGACTTCCTGGCCGTGGCGCTGGCCGGTCTGGGCACGATGTGCGAGCGAAGGGTGGAACGGCTGCTGAACCCGGCGCTGAGCGGCCTGCCCGCGTTCCTTTCCACGGACGGCGGCCTTCGCTCCGGGTTGATGCTGGTCCAGTACACGGCCGCTGCGCTGGCCTCCGAGAACAAGGTGCTGGCCCACCCGGCCAGCGCCGACAGCATTCCGACCTCCGCGAATCAGGAAGACCACGTAAGCATGGGTGCCACCGCCGCACGCAAGGCGGCCACGGTGGTGGCCCATCTCGAGCAGGTTGTGGCGATCGAGCTGCTGTGCGCGGCCCAGGCCCTCGAGTTCCGCGGCGCCGCGGAGATGGGACTTGGTACCGCAGCCGGCCACGCCGTGTTGCGGGAGACCGTTCCTGCGCTCGACGACGACCGCGTGCTGGCCCCGGATATCGAGGCGGCCACGGAGCTCGTGCGCAGCGGGCGCCTCCTGGAGGCGGTTGAACGCGCAGTCGGGGTGCTTCGGTGAAGCGTGTCATCCGCGCGCCGCGCGGCACCTCGCTCTCCTGCCGTGGGTGGCCACAGGAAGCGGCGCTGCGCATGCTGATGAACAACCTGGATCCCGAGGTGGCCGAGAAGCCGGACGACCTGATCGTCTACGGCGGAACCGGGAAGGCAGCACGGAACTGGGCGGCGTTTGACGCGCTGACCTCTGCCCTGCGCGCGCTGGGCGACGACGAGACGCTGCTGGTGCAGTCGGGCAAGCCCGTGGGCTCCTTCCGCACGCACCCCTGGGCGCCCCGTGTGGTGATCAGCAACGCTATGCTGGTTCCGGCATGGGCCACCTGGGAGCGGTTCTGGGAGTACGAAGCCCAGGGCCTGACGATGTACGGGCAGATGACCGCCGGCTCTTGGATCTACATAGGGACGCAGGGCATCCTGCAGGGCACCTACGAGACGTTCGCTGAGATTGCGCGCCAGCATTTCGGGGGGTCGCTGCGCGGCCGGCTGGTCCTGACTGCCGGGCTTGGGGGCATGGGTGGGGCTCAGCCGATGGCCGTCACGATGAACGAGGGCGTGGCGCTCGTTATCGAGGCCGATCCGTCCCGGATTCACAGGCGCAAGTCGCAGGGTTGGGTGGACCGGACGACGGACTTGCTGGACGAGGCGCTGCGCTGGTGCGGTGAAGCAAAGGAAGCCGGGAAGCCCCTGTCGGTAGCCCTGCTGGGCAACGCCAGCGAGATCCTGCCCGAGGTCGTCCGGCGCGGGGTGGTCGTGGATGTGGTGACCGACCAAACCTCTGCGCACGACCCACTGGAGGGGTACATCCCTTCCGGGGTGAGCGCCGAGGAGGCGCCAGGACTGCGACGGCAGGATCCCGCGGGCTACGTTGCTCGGTCGCGGGCCTCGATGGCCCGCCACTGTGAGGCGATGGTAGGCCTGCTGCGGTCCGGCGCGGTGGTCTTCGACTACGGCAACAACCTCCGCGGAGGCGCCCGCGAGGGTGGCTTTGCGGACGCCTTCGCCTACCCGGGATTCGTACAGGCCTATGTCCGCCCCCTGTTCTGCGAGGGAAAGGGACCGTTCCGCTGGGTGGCGATCTCGGGTGAACCCGCGGATATCGCGGCCACGGACGCCGCCGTCCTTGCGCTGTTTCCCGACAATCAGGGGCTCGCGCGCTGGATCCGCCTTGCCGCGGAGCGCGTGCCGTTCCAGGGTTTGCCGGCGCGGATCTGCTGGCTGGGATACGGAGAGCGTGCGCAGGCGGGTCTAGTGTTCAACGAGCTGGTTCGGACCGGCCGGGTGGCCGCCCCGATCGTCATCGGGCGCGATCACCTGGACGCGGGTTCGGTCGCCTCGCCGCTGCGCGAGACCGAAGGGATGCTGGATGGCTCGGATGCCATCGCCGACTGGCCGATTCTGAACGCGCTGGTGAACACCTGCGCGGGCGCGACATGGGTCTCGGTGCACCACGGCGGGGGAGTGGGCATCGGCTACTCGATCCACGCCGGACAGGTCAGCGTGGCCGACGGCACCGACCTGGCCGCGCAGAAGCTTGAGCGGGTGCTGACCACCGATCCGGGTACCGGGATTCTGCGTCACGCCGACGCCGGCTACCCCGCGGCGCTGGCCGCTGCCGATCGGTGGGGGCTGCGGCTGCCCGGCGCCTCCTAGCCCGCGGCAGGAGTCGCCCGACCGAAGGGGAATCTGCCAGAGACCGTTGTTCTGCCACGGAGGTCCTAATGCTTGCGCTGAACTTCTACTCAACCGTTTTCGTCGATGCCCTGCGCCACGGGGTAAAGACGGCGACGATCCGGCTGGGCGACAAGAGCGACAAATACTGCGACGGCCAGGTGGTCTGGATCACGGTTGGGCGCAGGTTCGGCACCCGCCGCAAGATTTTCTCGGCCGTCATTGACCGGGTTGAGCTGAAGCGGCTTGCCGAGGTCACGCCGCGCGAGATCGAGCGGGACAACCCGCAGCTGCGGCGGCACGAGGACCTGGTGGAGTTCCTTTCCAAGATCTACGGCCGTCCGGTGACGCTCGATGACGAGGTCACCGTGATCCATTTCTCGCGGGTGGAGGAGGGCGAGGGCCTCCCGCCCATGGACGTCTAGATCAGGATAAACGGGGCAGATACGCCCCGCGCTAGAAACAGGGCGGCTCCAGCCCGCCAGAACTCTATCCCGGCAGCATGCGCCCGCCGGCTAAAGACCACCACCACAACCGGATCGCTCAGATGCCGCCGCGCCACCTCGGCTGCGGCCTGAGGCGTCGTGGCAAGATGCACTAGTTTGCGGTCCCTGGGCCGCAGGCCGGTCTCGCGCAGCGTGTCGGCATCGTCTGCGGATGCGCCCAGGTACAGCCACTCCGGGGGCAGCGCCGCCTCTCCCGGTTGCTCAATCGTGACGGTGTGGCCGTATCGAGCGCGGATCCGGCCGTCGCTCAGTTCATACCGCCTTGGATCGGCCGCCGCCAGCGCGACAACGTCATCCGTGCACAGGGACTCCCATCCCCGCTGCGTGCTCAGCGCCTGGGCAAGCGCCTCCACCTGCACGAAGCCGCCGCTGTCCAGCGTGAGGCCGAGCTCGTCGGGGCGGTGGCGCAGCACGAGGGCTGCCAGCCGGCTGAGCCTTGCCAGCTTCTGGGAGCGGTTGTTGTGTCGGTCGGGACCAGGGGACGGCATCGGAGCTTACCTATCAATTGGCCGTTGGGTCTAGGAGAACCTGCCGGCACGACGAAGCATCTAGCTAGATGACGCCGGGAGGTGACTGAGTGATCGGGCGGCTGGTCGAGTGCGTGCCAAACATCAGCGAGGGGCGGCGGCGCGAGGTCATTGACGCGGTGGTAGACGCGGTGCGCCAAACCCCAGGGGTGAGGGTTCTCAACGTCCAGTCGGACGAGAGCCACAACCGGACCGTGATCACCTTTGCAGGGGAAGGTGAGGCCGTGGCGCAGGCGGCCCTGGCGCTGGTCGGGAAGGCGGTGGAGCTGATTGACCTGCGCGACCACCATGGGGAACACCCGCGCGTGGGCGCAGTTGACGTGATCCCGTTCGTGCCTCTGGGCGAGACCACGATTGAGGAGTGCGTCGGTCTCGCACGCCGGCTCGGCGAGCAGATCTGGGCCGCGCTGCGGCTTCCGGTCTACCTGTACGCCGCTGCGGCGACCGCGGCGCACCGAGTCCGCCTGCCCGATATTCGCCAGGGCGAGTTCGAGGGGCTGGCGGAGAAGATGCTACGGGACGGCTGGGCGCCCGACGTCGGCGATCCCCATCCGCACCCCAGCGCGGGCGCAGTTGTCGTGGGCGCCCGATTTCCGCTTATCGCGTACAACATCAACCTCCGCACCACCGACGTGAAGATCGCGCGCGCCGTGGCGCGCGCCGTGCGGGGGTCCAGCGGCGGGCTGGTCAACGTCCAGGCGCTGGGTGTTATGGCGGCGTCCGGTCTGGCACAGGTCACGATCAACATCCTGGACGCGTCCAAGACCCCGATGGCCAGGATCTTCGACCTCGTGCGCGTGGAAGCGGAGAGGTACGGCGTTGAGGTTGCGGAAAGCGAGGTCGTGGGGCTCGTACCGCTGGACGCCATCGTGGACGCGGCCCGAACCCACCTCCGCATGCACAGCTTCGATCGCGGGCAGATACTAGAGGTTCGCCTGCTGGAGTAGACGGTCTGATGCGCTCCGCCGACCTTATCGTCGAGCATGCCGCGGAACTGATCACGCTCGCGGGTTACCAGGACGGTCCGCGCACCGGCGGGGCGCTGCTGGATCTTGGCCTGATAGCGGACGGAGCAGTGGCCGCATCCGAAGGCCGGATCGTGGCGGTCGGCCCCACGTCGCAGGTGCGCGACCTCGTTCGGCTCGAACCCTCATCCACCGTCGTGGACGCACGGGGGTGCGTGGTGCTCCCGGGATTCGTGGATCCGCACACGCACCTGGTCTTCGCCGGAGATCGGGCGGACGAGTTCGAGATGCGACTGCGCGGGGCGACCTACCAGGAGATCGCGGCAGCCGGAGGCGGCATTCTGCGCACCGTCGCCGCGACGAGGATCGCCGACGAAGAGACACTGGTGCGGCTCGGCATGGCGCGACTGGACCGAATGCTACGGTGTGGCACGACCACCGCCGAGGTCAAGAGCGGGTACGGGCTGTCGGTGTCTGATGAGGTCAGGCAATTGCGCGCGATCCGGCGGCTGTCCCAAATGCACCAAGTGGAGCTGATCGCCACGGTTCTCGCGGCCCATGCAGTGCCTGTGGAGTTCCACGGGGATCCCGACGGGTACGTCGCGGCGATTATCGGGCAGATCCTGCCGGCGGTCGCAGGGGAGGACCTGGCGGAGTTCTGCGACGTGTTCTGCGACGAGGGCGCGTTTACGCCCGACCAGGCGCGGGCCGTGTTGAGAGCAGGCGCCGAGATGGGGCTGGTTCCCAAGCTCCACGCGGACGAGCTCTCCGACCAGGGCGGCGCAGCCCTGGCGGCAGAGGTGGGAGCGATATCGGCGGACCACCTACTCTACTCCTCGGAGGACGGCCTTGCGGCGATGGCCCACAGAGGCACGGTGGCCGTCCTGCTGCCGACCACCGCGTTCTTCCTGGGGTTGCCCTACGCCGGCGCCCGCCGGATGATCGAGATGGGCGTGCCGGTGGCCCTGGCGAGCGACTTCAACCCGGGATCGTCACCGACGTGGGCGATGCCCGCGGTGATCTCCCTGGCCTGCGTCGGCATGAAGATGCTTCCCGCCGAGGCGGTAGCGGCTGCCACGATCAACGCGGCTTGGGCGGTCGGCAGGGCCTGCGATGTTGGGAGCCTGGAGGCCGGCAAGTCGGCCGACATGCTCGTTCTGGAGGTTTCCGACTACCGGGAGCTGGCCATGCACATCGGCGCGCCGATCGTGAGCACGGTGATCAAGCGCGGCCGCGTGGTGGTCCAATGACCATCCGGACCAGCCTGCCGAGGGCGCGGCAGCACGCCCTGCTTCCCCCAGAGCCGCGCGGCCGGCTGATCGCCGTGGAAGGGCCCATCGGGGTCGGTAAAACCACGCTGGCCCGGCGTCTGGCAGGGCGCATGGGCGCCGAGTTGCTCCTGGAGGTTGTGGAGGAGAACCCCTTCCTGCACGGTTTCTACCAGGACATCCGCGGCCGGGCGTTCCCGACCCAGTTGTTCTTCCTTCTCAGCCGCCACCGCCAGCAGCGCTCCGCGCTGTGCCGGCTCGCCGCCGGAGGGGTAGTGGTTTCCGATTACATGTTTGCCAAGGACCGGCTGTTCGCCTCGCTGACACTGGATGCCCCCGAGCTCGTGCTCTACGAGACCGTCTACGAGCTAATCGCCCCGCAGGTGCCGGCCCCCGATGTGGTGGTCTACCTGAGGGCCACGCAGGACACGCTGCTTCGGCGCATCGCCGCTCGGGGACGGCCTTTCGAGCGCGCTCTCGGCCCCGCCTACCTGGCGCGCCTGGCCGAGGCATACGACTCATACTTCGAGCGGTTCGACGGGGCGCCGGTGATAACGGTAGACACCGATGCCCTGGATCTGCTGCACGAGGCCGGGCTGGCACGGGTCGCCGGCGCCGTCGCCGAGGTGCGGGCGTGAAGTGGTTTGTGGCGATGAGCGGCAACATCGGTTCGGGGAAGTCCACCCTGACCACGCTGCTCTGCCAGCGGCTGGGATGGCAGCCCTACTACGAGGTGGTGGACGAGAACCCGTATCTGCCGGACTTCTACGCAGAAATGGCCCGGTGGAGCTTCCACCTACAGGTGTTCTTCCTTTCGCGCCGGTTCCGGCACCACCAGGAGATCCTGCAGGCAGGGCACGCCGTGATTCAGGATCGCACGATCTACGAGGATGTGGAGATCTTCGCCCGCAACCTCTATTTGCAGGGGCTGATGGACGAGCGCGATTTTCGGGCCTACCACGACCTGTTCCAGACAATGGTGGGGTTCCTCCGGCCTCCCGACCTGGTGATCTACCTGCGCGCGCCGGTGGAGGTGCTGCTGGAGCGCATCAGGGCCCGCTCGCGCGACTACGAACGGCAAATCCCCTCCGACTACCTGGCCCAGCTCAACGAGCGCTACGAGGAGTGGGTCGCGCGCTTCACCCTGTGTCCGGTGTTGGAAGTGGACGCCGCCTCGCTCGCCCTGGACCAGATCGACGAACTGATCGTCCAGATGCAGCAGCGGCTCTCGTCTCTCTTCCCCCTGGGCGATGCGCGGTCGTGACCGCCCGCCTGGGACGGCCCCTGGTATGGGTAGGCGAACTGGGGTCCACCAATGACATGGCGCGGCTGCTGGTGGGTGCCGGGTGTCCGGAAGGCGCCGTTGTGGTGGCGGACCGGCAGACGCGCGGGCGCGGACGACAGGGGCGGGCATGGGCCTCGCCCGCGGGCGGGCTGTGGTGCTCGGTCCTCCTGTACCCGTCCGCGGACTCGCCGCAGGGTCTCCTCAGTCTGGCCGTGGCCGTGGCGGTCGCCCAGACGGTCGAGCAGTTCGTCCCGGAGGCGGCAGGGATACGCTGGCCCAACGACGTCGAGATCGCGGGCAGGAAGGTGGCGGGGATCCTGCTCGAGGCCACAGGCGCGGCTGTGGTGGCCGGAATTGGGATAAACGTGGGCATCGAATTGCAGGCGATGCCCCCGGAGGTGGCCGCAATCGCCGGGTCGCTCCACCTGATCGCCGGCCGTCCCATCGAGAGGCGTGCGGTGCTCGAGGCACTGCTCGCCCGCCTGGCAGACTGCTACTCCGCGTGGGCCGCCGGTGGGGACGCCGTGAGCGACGCCTGGGGCTCCCGCGACCTGCTGCGCGGGAAGCCGGTTGCCGTACTGCATTCGGATCAGGTGATCGAGGGCGTCGCGGAAGGGATCGACCGGGAGGGCGCCCTGAGGGTACGCACGGCCGACGGTGCCATCCGGCAGGTGGTGGCCGCTGGATCCGTCAGGGTAACAGGAAACGCCGCGTCCGTGTCAAACCAATCCTTCTTATGAAGCCCGAACGACACGTGGTCAGCATCAGCCTCGGCTCCAGCAGCGGGGATCACCGGGTCGAGACCGTGCTCCTGGGCCACCCGTTCATAATCGAGCGGATAGGCACCGGCGGCGACTACCGGCTGTTCTGCCAGAAGATACGCGAGCTGGACGGCAAGGTAGATGCCATCGGCATCGGCGGGATCAACCTGGCCCTCGTGGCGGGCCGCCGCAAGTACTACATCCGCGATGCCGTGCGTGCGGTCGCGGGAATGCGCACGCCCGTGGTGGACGGGGGCGGCATCAAGGACAGTTGGGAGCGCCACCTGATCCGGCACATCCTTCCCGAGGAGGCCGGGCTTACGCTGCGGGGCAGGCGCGTGCTTCTGGTGGCATCGGTGGACAGGTACGGCATGGCGGAGGCGCTTGTGGAGGTAGGAGCGGACCTGGTCCTTGGTGATTTGATGTTTGGATTGGGCGTTCCAGTCGGCCTGCGCGGGCTCGTGACCATCAGGGTGCTGGCGGCGGTCCTGCTACCCGTACTTACCCGGGGGCCGTTTACGTGGCTCTACCCGACGGGCAAGAAGCAGGACCAGGTGACACCCAGGTTCGGACGGGCCTACCGGTGGGCCGAGGTCATCGCCGGCGATTCCCATCTCATCCAGCGGTTCATGCCTGACGACCTGACCGGGAAGACGATCATCACAAATACCATCACCGCGGCCGGAGTCGAGGCATTTCGGCGCAGGCGCGCCGCGCTGCTGGTGACCACGACGCCCGAGATGGACGGACGTTCCTTTGCCACCAACGTCCTGGAGGCGATTGTGGTCGCGCTTTCGGGCCTGCGCCCAGAGCGGCTCGGCCCCGCAGACTACCTCGATTGGATCCGGCGTGCAGGGCTCAGGCCCCGCATCGAGCGGCTGACCTGAGGTCGGGGCGGCGAACATGGCCAGCGAAACCCGACGCTTCGCCTTCGTAGTTCACCCCCTGGTGGCGCGGGACTTCGTTCGGAAGTACCCGGTAGCCCGCCTGGTGCCCGATTCGGTGCTGGAGCGGATCGGCGGCTGGATGAAGCCGTTGGTCGCGTCGCACATCACCGGCGTTCGCTCCCCGATCGGTGTCGAGGCAGAGGGATGGTTCATCGGCCTTCCGATGACCTCGTCGCTGATTCTACGCTCGGACCCCGAGGTCGTTTACCGCAAGCTGGTGGCCTGCGGGCACCTGGCCGAGTCGCTGGGTGCGGACATCATGGGCCTGGGAGCATACACCAAGGTCATAGGCGACCGCGGGGTGACGGTGGCCGAGCGGCTCGGGCTGCCGGTGACGACGGGCAACAGCTACACGGCGGCCACCGCGGTGGAGAGCTCGTTGCTGGCCGCGGAGGAGATGGGAAAGGCACCGGGCGGGCTGCACGCCGTGGTGATCGGCGCCACCGGCTCGATCGGCGCGGTGTGCAGTCGGATACTGGCCCGGAACGTGGGCTCCTTGTTGCTGGTGGCCCGCAACACCGACCTGCTCAACGGGCTGGCAGAGCGCATCCGTGCCGAATCCGGGACGGACGTTAGGGTCACCACGGACGTCCATGCCGCGGTGCGGCAGGCCGACCTGCTCCTGGCGGTTTCCGCTTCGCCGGAAGTCCTGATCGAACCCGAGGACCTTCGCTCCGGGGCGGTTGTGTGCGATGTGGCCCGCCCCAGGAACGTCTCGCGGAAGGTCTGCGAGCGGCGCAACGACGTGCTGGTGTTCGACGGCGGCGTGATCAAGGTGCCGGGTGAGCCCGACTTCGGCATTGACTTCGGGTTCCCCCCGGGGCTTGGCGAAGCGTGCATGGCCGAAACGATGGTGCTGGCCCTGGAGGGCCGGCTTGAGGACTACACGCTGGGCCGCGACCTCTCTTGCGAGCAGGTGGATGAGATCGCGGTCATGGCACGCAAGCACGGTTTCTCGATAGCGGGGTTCAGGCGCTTCGAGCGGGCGATCTTGCCGGAGGAGATCGCATCCATCAGGAGTGCGGCGGCCGGGCGCGCTACGCGCGCCACGCGCGCCACGCGCGCTTGACCGGTAGTGCCCCTGGGAGTATGCTTGTGGTTAGTAACCTCCGACCGCCGGGCATCCGCCCGGCGGTTCGTGTCCGTTGTGGCGACAGATCGCTCGGGTGACGCTGGATGAAGAGCAACAGAAACGCTCGACCCAACAACGTTGAGAAGGAAACCATCCTCACGGCCGCCGGGCTCCGCAAGGTCGAGGGGGAACTCGATCAGTTGAGGGGACCCCGTCGCAAGGAGATCGCGGAGCGCATCAAGCTGGCAAAAGAGTTCGGCGATCTCTCGGAGAACGCGGAGTACGACGACGCCAAGAACGAGCAGGCCTTCGTCGAGGGGCGTATCCTTCAGCTGGAGCACATGCTGCGCAGCGCGCGTGTGATTGACGGCAGCGCAGCCATCGGCGACGCGGTGTCGGCGGGCGCCACGGTGCGTCTCAAGGATCTTGCCACGGGGGACGAGCTGAGATACACGATCGTCGGCTCCACCGAGGCCGATCCCCTGCTTCACCTCATCAGCAACGAATCGCCGGTGGGTGAGGCGCTCATCGGACGCAAGAAGGGCGAGACCGTGAAGATCCGCATCCCTGCCGGGGAGATCAGGTACAAGATTCTTGAAATCGTCCGGTAGCCGGGCTAGCTGGACGCGTGCGCGCCTCCGCTCGGGAATACGCTCCGCCCCGGCGCCGTAGTTGCAGGTGAGGTAGCGGGTGTCCTCCCGACGGCGGGGGGACAGCCCGGCAGGATCGGGGCCCGGTCGAACAGAAGACTCGGAGGACGACATGCGGGGTTCCTCTCACCCTCCGAAGAGAGGGGAGTGCGGTGGCAATGTTTGAACGGTTCACGGAGCGCGCTCGCCGCGTAATCATCCTCGCTCAGGAAGAGGCCAAGCGCCTCAACCACAGCGCTGTGGGGACCGAGCACATTTTGCTGGGCATCATCCGAGAGGGCGAGGGGGTGGCCAGCAAGGTCCTGGAGAGCCTGAACATCAGCCCTGAGCGGGTGCGCTCCGAGGTCGAGGGCGCCATCGGGCGTGGGGAGCGCTCGCCTCACGAGGAGGTCGCCTTCACCCCACGGGCCAAGAAGGTGCTTGAGCTGGCGCTGGACGAGGCCAGGCGCCTCGGGCACAACTACATTGGCACCGAGCATCTCCTGCTGGGCCTGATCCGTGAAGGAGAAGGCGTGGCATTCCGCGTGCTGGAGGCGCTGGGCGCCGACCTGGACCGCATCCGCGCGCAGGTGGTCTATCTCCTGGGCGAGGAGGGCACCACCTCGTTCGCCAAGCAGGCGAGCAAGACGCCCACGCTGGACGAGTACGGTCGCGACCTCACCAAGCTTGCCCGAGACGGCAAGCTCGACCCGGTCATTGGGCGCGATCGTGAGATCGAGCGCGTTATCCAGGTGCTCTCCCGTCGTACGAAGAACAATCCCGCGCTCATTGGGGAGCCCGGTGTTGGCAAGACAGCCATCACCGAAGGGCTGGCCCAGCGGATCGTGAGCGGCGACGTGCCCGACGTGTTGCGTGGGAAGCGCACCGTTCAACTTGACCTGGCCTCGCTGGTCGCGGGCACCAAGTACCGCGGCGAGTTCGAAGAGCGCATGAAGAAGGTAATGGAAGAGATCCGCAAGGCACAGGGCGAGGTGGTGCTGTTCGTTGACGAGCTGCACACCCTGGTGGGCGCCGGCGCCGCCGAGGGCGCCATTGACGCCAGCAACATCCTCAAGCCCGCGCTTTCGCGAGGGGAGCTGCAGTGCATAGGCGCCACAACGCTTGACGAGTACCGGAAGTACGTCGAGCGCGATGCCGGGTTGGAGCGCCGCTTCCAGCCGATCCTTGTCTCTGAGCCAAACGTCGAGCAGACCATCGAGATTCTCCGAGGCCTGCGCGAGCGGTACGAGGCGCACCACGGGGTCAGAATCAGCGACGAGGCCCTCGTGGCCGCGGCGACGCTTGCCGAGAAGTACATCTCAGACAGGTTCCTGCCGGACAAGGCGATTGACCTGATGGACGAGGCCTCGTCCAAGATCCGCCTGCAGGCTTCTTTCCTGCCCCAGGAAGTGCGCCAGGCGATGGAACGGGTGGAGCGGGCCAAGCGCGAGAAGGAAGAGGCCAGCAAGGCGGAGGATTTCGAGCGCGCTGCGCAACTGCGCGACCGTGAGCGGGTGCTCCGACAGAAGTTGGACGAAATGGAGGGGTCAATCAGTCGCGACAAACACAAGTCGGACCTCAACGCCGTGACCGCAGACGACATCGCCGACATCGTGAGCTCCTGGACCGGCATCCCGGTTACGCGTCTGGTCGAAGAGGAGTCGCACAAGCTGTTGCGCATGGAGGAGTCGTTGCACGAGCGGATCGTGGGCCAGGACGACGCGGTGCGGGCTGTGAGCAAGGCGGTGCGGCGGGCGCGGGCCGGCCTGAAGGATCCCCGCCGGCCCATCGGTTCGTTCATTTTCCTTGGACCTACCGGGGTCGGCAAGACCGAGCTTGCCCGGGCGCTGGCCGAGTTCCTGTTCGGGGACGAGGGTGCGCTCATCCGCATAGACATGTCGGAATACAGCGAGCGGCACACCGTCAGCCGGCTGGTCGGTTCGCCACCCGGTTATGTGGGCTACGACGAGGGAGGTCAGCTCACCGAGGCGGTACGCCGCCGGCCTTTCTCGGTTGTGCTCTTCGACGAGATCGAGAAGGCCCACCCCGAGATCTTCAACGTGCTGCTGCAGATCCTTGACGACGGCCGCCTGACCGACGCCCAGGGGCGCGCCGTGGACTTTAAGAATGCGGTCATCATCATGACAAGCAACGTGGGCGCCCCGCAGCTCAACAAGGAGATCGGGATCGGATTTCGGGCATCGGGATACGACGACACGGTGGACCGCGAGCGTGTCTACCAGCGCATGCGCGATCACGTGATGGAGGAGCTGCGCCGGACGTTCCGGCCCGAGTTCCTCAACCGCCTGGACGAGATGATTGTGTTTAGGCCGTTGACGAGCGAACAGATAATGGAGATCGTTGGGATCCTGGTGGAGCGGGTGCGGCGCGAGTTGCGCAGCCAGAAGATGGACATGGAGCTAACCCCCGCCGCCCGGGAGGTCCTCGCGCGTGAGGGATTCGACCCGGCCTTTGGGGCCAGGCCGCTGCGGCGCGCCATCCAGCGCCTCGTGGAGGACCCCCTCAGTGACGAACTCCTCCGTGGCCAGTTCACCAGCGGCGACATGCTGGTGGTGGACGCCCGGGACGGACAGATCGTCTTCGAGCGCAAGCGGGAGCCTGCGCTCGCCGAGTAGCCCCTGACGGACCGCACGCGCATCAGGTACGTCTGCCAGAGCTGCGGGCACACCGCGGCGAAGTGGCTGGGCCGCTGCCCGGCGTGCGGGGAATGGAACTCCATTTCGGAAGAGATAGAGCACTCCCTCGCCGCCCTCGCCCGCCACGCCCCGGCCGCGGAGCCCGTGTCCGTGGCAGACGTGGCCGTGTCGATGGAGACCCGCCAGCCGACCGGATCCGTGGAGTTCGATCGGGTTCTGGGCGGCGGTGCGGTGGCAGGTTCCGTTGTGCTCGTCGGCGGGGATCCCGGCATAGGCAAATCAACGCTCTTGCTGCAGACCGCCGAGCGGGCGGCGCGCGCCGGCGGAGTGGTCCTCTACGTCAGTGCCGAGGAGTCGGTGCCCCAGATCAAGCTCCGCGCGGAGCGCCTGGGTGTCGCTTCCCCGCTCCTCTACCTGCTCGCCGAGGTTAACCTGGAGGCGATCCTCCAGGCGGCCGGCCGGCTCCATCCGGCGATGCTCATCGTGGATTCCATCCAGACCGTCCACCGCGGCGACGTGCCCTCCGCGCCCGGAAGCGTGGCGCAGGTCCGAGAGTGCACGGCCGCGCTCGTCAGGCTGGCCAAGGATCAGGGAGTTGCCACGTTCATCGTGGGCCACGTCACCAAGGAAGGCGCGCTCGCCGGGCCGCGGGTCCTGGAACACCTGGTTGACACGGTGCTCGCCTTTGAGGGCGACCGGCACCACGCCTACCGCATCCTCCGCGCCACCAAAAACCGGTTTGGCTCCACCAACGAGATCGGCGTTTTTGAGATGGCAGGAGGAGGACTTGTCGAGGTTGTGAATCCGTCGGCCGCGTTCCTCTCCGAGCGCCCGGAGGCGGCGCCAGGTTCGGCGGTGGTGTGCGCGATTGAGGGAACCCGGTCCCTGCTGGTGGAGGTACAGGCCCTCACAATCCCCACCTCATTCGGCATGCCCAGGCGAACCGCGGCAGGAGTGGACTACAACCGGCTTCTGGTGCTCCTCGCGGTGCTCGAGCGTCGCGGCGGCCTGCAGCTCTCCGGCCAGGACGTGTACGCGAGCGTTGCGGGTGGCATCTCAGTGGACGAGCCGGCCGCGGACCTCGGCATCGCCGCGGCGGTGGCCAGCAGCCTGCGCAACCGTCCGGTGGATCCCAGGACGGTGGTTGTGGGCGAGGTGGGTCTTGCGGGAGAGGTGCGCGCCGTCCCACAGGTGGAGAAGCGGCTCGCAGAAGCCGCCCGGCTGGGGTTTGGCCGGGCCGTGGTGCCGCGGATCGAGTCCCTTAAGGGGCCGGCCGGCCTGGAACTAGTACGGGTGGGCGACCTGACCGAGGCGCTGCGGGCGCTGCTCTAGGCGTTCAGGTTAGGCGGAAGACCCCCAGCGAGACGGCCCGGCCGTGCTCCTTCAGGAGGATCTCGCCGAAATCCAGGTTGAGCAGGTTGCAGGTCGCGGCTAGGTAGAACAGCGACATTCCGATCTCAGTCTCAAGGACTTCCCGGCACCGCTCGCACACGGCTCCGTTCAGGTGAGTCTGCATGGCATTGCGTAGTTCCGCCATGCTCAGGTCCGATGGAAAACACTGCCGGCCGGCCTGGATCCTGATACAGCCGCAGTTGGTGACCGACTTGGCAACGGCGCGGTTGACGCGGGCGACCGCTTCGGAGAGCTTGCTCTGCACATCCAGGATGCTGCGGTGTCGGATCAGGTACTCGGCGACGGCGCTCTGGAAAGTGCCTTCGCTGATCTCCGCCATCCGCGCCACCTCGAGGCAGTCAAGCCTGCCGTGCAGAACAACGTGTCTATGATTATAGTGATCGGCCGCCGCCACTGTCAATTTGGTGTACTGCCTATTGCCCCGACTTCGGCAAGAGGACCTCGATGCGCTTCTGGCGCCGTTCACCCTGCGCCCGCACGTTCCGCAACTAGGTCCGGACCTAGTTGCGGCCGGGCCCTGCAAACTCCGCCCGCCTCGGCCGATGATTACATGGGGAACCAGGCTATGGACTCAACCCAGGACCTGCTGCGCCTGGCGGCCCGGCTCTCCGACGCCGAGCTGACCGCGCAGGTGAAGCTGCTCGCCGGCACCGAGCGAGAGGCGACGGTCGCGCTCATCGGGCACCTGGCCGAGCTCGATCGGCGGCGCCTCTACCTGGCCGCGGGCTACTCCTCGCTCTTCACCTACTGCACCCGCGTCCTTCATCTCTCGGAGCACGCCGCGTACCGGCGCATCGAGGCCGCCCGCCTGGCACGGCGGCTGCCGGTCATCCTCGAGCGGCTCGCCGCCGGCGAGGTCACGCTGACGACACTCGGCCTGCTGGCCCCGCACCTGGCGCCCGGAAACCACATCGATCTCCTCGACCGGGCCCGAGATAAGAGCCGCCGCGAGGTCGAGGCCCTCATCGCCTCGCTGCGCCCCCAAGCCCCTGTCCCTGACCAGATACGCAAGCTCCCGCCGCCACGCCAGCCAGAGGCATCGCCGCCACCTCCGTCGCCGCCATCTCGCCCCCTAACCGTCGCGCCGCTCGCGCCCGAACGCTACCGGATCCAGCTCACGGTTGACGCCGACACCATCCAGAAGCTGAGGGGGGTGCAGGCGCTCCTGCGCCACCAGATCCCAGATGGCGACCTGGCCAAGATTCTCGACCGCGCCCTGACCGCGCTGCTGCGCGATCTCAGTAGACAGAAGTTCGCGGCGACCGACCGGCCGCGCCCAAGCCAGGGCAGCGCGGCCGACCCGCGCCACGATCCGCGCCACGATCCACGCCGCGGCTCGCGCCACATCCCGGCCGAGGTCAGACGGGCGGTCTGGGCGCGCGACGGAGGGCGCTGTGGCTATGTCGGCGAGGGCGGCCGCTGCGACGAGCGCGGCTTCCTTGAGTTCCACCACGTGGTGCCGCACGCCTCAGGCGGCGCGGCCACTATAGACAACATCCAGCTACGCTGCCGCGCCCACAACGCCTACGAGGCAGAGCAGCACGGCGCCATGCCCGTTGCTGCATCCCACCCTTGACCCCAGCCATCGCAACCACCGGCGCTCGCTCACGCAGGAGGCGGTCTTCATCATCGAGGAGGCGGTGGGTGGGGCTGGGTCCCCCGGCGAGATCTGGCAGCAGGTGGACCGCGTCAGGGAGGCAATCAGAAGCACGTACGGGTCCTCCCCGGTGGTGGTGGATACCAGCGTGGCGGAATTGGCTCGCTCGACCGCTTGCACCTGATCTGATCTACCCCGAGTTCGCGAGCACCGGTCTCTGCACAGATTGCACATTTTGTGCTACCATACCCGCGAGGTGATCGAAGTGCTGGTCCCCACGAGGTTCTCAGAAGCCCGGAGCCGTTTCAGCCAGTTGTTCGATGAGGCGGTGGAGCAGCTGCGGCCGGTCTTGATCCGCCGAGGGGCCCGACAGGAAGCGGTAGTCGTGCGCCGCGAGGATCTGGACGCGCTTCTACAGGCATTCACCCTGCGGCCTCAGGTCCTGCGCGAGGGCGATGGATCGGTGACGATAACGGTGGACGAATTGGACTGGGCCGTCAACGCCGCATCCGTCGAGGAGGCGGTGAGCGCTCTCGTCGCCGACCTGCGCCAGTACGCGGAGGACTATCTTGAGCGGGCGCCGCTGTTCCTGCGCGCGCCCAACCGGCGCTCTCACTTTCCCTATGTGCTCAGGATCGCGCTCGCCCGCGACGAGGAGGAGATCCGCCACGGGCTCCTGGGCCTGTAGTGCCTCCCACATTTCGTGACCTCAAGCGGTTCTGCGAGCGCGACCGCTGGGCACTCGTCAGGTCAACGGACCACTGGTACTACGAGAAGGTCCTTCCTGACGGCCGCGTGCTCCGCACCAAGGTGAGCCGCGCACTCCATCGTGAGATTCCCGGGTACCTTTGGAGGAGCATCCTCAAGCACCAGCTACAGATCCTCGAAGAAGAGTTCTGGAGGAAGATCCGGTAGGCCCGCCTGCAAGAAGGAGGCGCGGGGGAGGCAAAGCCCTACCAGGTCCGGCAGGTGCTCGCCATCGTTGACATGTCAAGCGCGCGCCTCACGCGGCTGAGGCCCCGGGCAAGACGGCAGCGCCTACTCGCTGTAGAACTCCCTCATCCAACTCCTGATGTCTGGGGACCGTCAGGACCTGGACAGGGTGGCGACAACCTTGACGCTCTGTTGGAGCCTCATACACTCCCCTCCCGACCTCAACCGCCCCAGGCCTGGGCGCGCAGCACCCT
The DNA here is from genome assembly GCA_031082185.1 of bacterium. Lineage (NCBI taxonomy): Bacteria > bacterium. The sequence goes on from JAVHLI010000016.1 coordinate 26,211, forward strand.
CGCCGCCACCCGCCTGGTCACCTCGGCCAGATCCTCGTTCTGCAGCAGCACCGATGCGGCCGCGTAGGCGGCAACCCCAAGCACTATCAGCCCGCCCACCCGCGCGGCCTCAAGCAGGAACGGCGTGCCGGGCAGGACCGCGGCCGACCAGCCATCGGCTGCGGCCACCACGACCCCCATCACCAGGAAGGCGAGCGCGAACTTCGCCCCTGAGCGCGCGATGCGCCCCCTGTCCAGGTACCCGAGCCAGCCCGCCGTGGGCCAGGTGGCGGACCAGGATGAGGTTCAGGACGGTGTTTACCGCCACTGCCACGATGCCGATCCTGACCGGGTAGGGTGTAGTGTCTTGTTCCTGCCGAGGGGAAAGGGCAGCCTGCAAGGCGGGTGTAGCCCCGCCGGACCGGCTTGAACCGGTTCTTGAGCCGTAACACCCCTCAGTCAGAGTGTCTCGTATCTATCTGAGGCAGCGCATTTGAGCGCGGCGGCCCTGCTTCTCGGGGTGCAACCCCGTGTGGTATACTCGGGCGCGTAGGCTGATCGCACCCGCTCTTCTGGGCAGTGTGGCATCATTATGCGCGATATGCGCAATCCGTTCGTGCGCGTCGCCGGAGTTCTCGTCGGCGGCCTTGCCGGCTACCAGGCGGTGATCCTCGCCTATGCGTGGGTTTCGGCCGCCCCGAGCATGGGATTCCTGGAAGAGGCGGCCGGTGTGGTTCTCGGCGGGCTGGTCGGCTTCTTGCTCGGACCTCCTGTGGCCAGGGTGTTCGTCAGCGCGATGGAATGGGTCCTGGGCGGTCTATCAGACCTCTCCCTCCACGACCTGCTCCTGGCGGCGCTCGGCCTGACCTCAGGCTTGGTCCTGGCGTTCTTCGTCGGGTACCTGCTGGAAGGGCTGCCGCTTGTTGGACCCTATGTTCGGCTGGTGGCGGGTGTCGTCCTAGGGTATCTCGGTCTGCATGTTGCCCTCCGACGGCGGGACGAGATCTCCGGCGCGCTCTTGCCGCGGGGCCACCTACAGACCCGGGGCCGCCCAGCCCCGCAGGTGACCCCCAAACTCCTCGACACCAGCGTCATCATAGACGGCCGCATCGCGGAGATATGCGTGAGCGGGTTCCTGGAGGGCCCGATAGTCGTGCCCCGATCGGTGCTCGCCGAGCTGCAGCGCATCGCGGACTCGCCGGACGCGCTCCGGCGCAACCGGGGCAGGAGAGGTCTGGACATCCTCAACCGACTCCGGCGCGAGCTGGTAACGGTGCAGATCTTGGACGAGGAGGCCCCGCCGGGGCAAGATGTGGATGCGCGGCTGGTGACCCTGGCCAAACTACACCGTGCCGCGATCGTGACCACCGATTTCAACCTGAGCAAGGTTGCCGAACTGGAGGGCGTGCGCGTCCTCAATGTGAACCAGATGGCCCAGGCGCTGCGGCCGACGGTACTGCCGGGCGAGGAGATCTTGGTCCACGTCGTCCGCGACGGAAAGGAGGCCGGCCAGGGCGTGGCCTACATGGAGGACGGGACGATGGTCGTTGTTGATGGCGGCCGGCGCTACATCGGCGAGACCTTCGGCGTTATCGTGACCAGCGCGCTTCAGACCTCTGCCGGACGGATGGTATTCGCGCGTCCCAAGCTGGGCGACCCCGCCGGGCGGTCTGACCCGGAGCGAGGGTGAAGTGAGCACCGGCCTGACGGGTGCGGTGATCGTAGCCGCCGGAAGCGGTACCCGACTTCCAGGCCCCGTGCCCAAACCGCTGCTGCGGCTGGGATCCACCACAATCCTAGAGCGGACGCTTCGGGTCTTCGAGCAGTGCCCCGCGGTTGACCGGATCGTTGTCGTGGTGGGCGCCGACCATGTGGCTTCGCTGTCCGACCGATTGGCAGGCAAGGTGGTGGCGGTTGTCCCCGGCGCCCCCGACCGTCGGGGATCCGTGGCCGCCGGGCTTGACGCGCTGCCCCAGGCGAAGTGGCTGGTGGTCCACGACGGGGTCCGTCCCTTCGTTACCCCGGCCTTGATCGAGCGTGTGCTGGAAGCCGCCATGCGATGGGGCGCCGCGACCGCCGGGATTCCCGTTGTTGACACCCTGAAGGAAGTGGGCCAGAATCTGGTCCTCCGGACGCTGGACCGCGCCGGGCTCTGCGCCGTGCAGACGCCGCAGGCGTTTGCCGCGGCGCTGTTGCGCGAGGCGCACCTCCGGGTGCCCCGCACGGTTCCGGCCACCGACGACGCAGGGCTCGTCGAAGAGCTGGGGGAGCCGGTAGCCGTGGTCACGGGTGATCCTGCCAACTTCAAGATCACCACCGAGGCCGACCTTGAGCTGGCGCGCCTAAGCGTCGGCGATAGGGGTGAGCCGGGACTGCGCGTGGGCACCGGATGTGATCTCCACCGGCTGGTACCCGACCGGGCGCTGGTGCTGGGCGGTGTCCGCATCCCCCATGCACGTGGGCTTGCCGGGCATTCCGACGCGGACGTCCTCACCCACGCCGTTATGGACGCGCTGCTGGGAGCTGCCGGCGAACGCGACATCGGTCACCATTTCCCACCGGGGGATCCCGCGCTTCGCGACGCGGACAGCATCGCTCTGGCCGCGTCGGTTTCGGGCACGCTCCGCGCGGCGGGGTGGACCATTGTAAATGTGGACGCCGTAGTGTTGGCCGAGGCGCCCACTCTGGCGCCGCACATTGAGGCGATGCGGGAGAGATTGGCCGGAGCGCTGGGAATTGGGGCGGATCAAATAGGGATCAAGGCCACCACTGCTGAAGGCATGGGACCTGTGGGCCGCGGCGAGGGGATGGAGGCCCACGCCGTGGCACTGCTGCGGAAGGTGGAATAGCATGGGCCGCCGCCCGAGGCCGGGGAGCGATTCCCCACCAGAGATACTGTTCATCGAGCGTGCCGCGGTCACCGAACCGATCGCCGTTGAGGTTGACAGGCCCCTCGCATTTCGCCCCCGCCTGGTGGGGTTCTGGCGGGGCGACGAGTTTTATTCTATCGCACGGGTGGTCGCTACGCGCCGCGAGTACGATGCCACCTACCACCGCGTGCTGACCGATCGGGGCGCATTCGACCTGCGCTCCATCCTGCGGGCCGACGCGGTGACGCTGCGTTCCCGCCGCTGCTGGGAGGTCTGCGCCGAGCTCGACGCCATCCCCCTCGCCCGGCGTCCGTAGCCGGCACCTCCCCTTGTGGCCCCCGCAACGCTCCGATAGACTTTACAGTCGAGGTGGCGCTATGGGCCTGGAGATAGACAACTCACTGACCCGACAAAGGGAGTCGTTCCACACGCTGGTCCCGGGCGCTGTCAGCATGTACGTCTGCGGGCCGAACCTGTACGGCCCGGCACACGTGGGCCACGCGCTCTCGTACATCTTCTTCGATGTCGTGAGGCGCTACCTCGAGCACAAGGGATTCGAGGTCCGCCACGTTCAGAACTTCACCGACATCGAAGATCGCATCGTAGCGCGCGCGCAAGAAGAAGGCCGGAGCATCTTCGCGATCGCCCAGGAGTACATCGAGCGGTTCCTCCAAGAAATGGACGCCCTCCACGTGCAGCGTGCCCATCACTACCCGCGGGCGACCGAGGTCATTCCCAAGATGATCGAGATCATCGAGGGGCTGATCGCCGGCGGGCACGCCTACATGGTGGACGGAGACGTGTACTTCCGCGTCACTTCCTTTCCCAGGTACGGTCTGCTGTCCGGCCGATCGCTGGAGCAGATGCAGGCCGGCGCCCGCGTCGAGGTGGACGAGCGCAAGGAGCACCCGATGGACTTCGCGCTCTGGAAGTCGTCCAGGCCCGGAGAACCGTCGTGGGAGAGCCCCTGGGGTCCGGGACGGCCCGGCTGGCACATCGAGTGCTCGGCCATGTCCATGCAGTTCCTGGGGGAGCAGATTGACCTTCACGGCGGCGGGGACGATGTGCGGTTCCCGCATCACGAGAACGAGATAGCGCAGTCCGAAGCCTACACGGGCCGGGCGCCCTTCGTGCGCTTCTGGGTGCACAATGCCTTGATGAAGCCCCCGGTTGGCGACGAGATGCACCGGCACCTGGGTAACTTCGTGGCGATTCGCGACGCTCTGGCGCGGTATGAGCCGGACGTAATTCGTCTGTTCGTCCTCTCGGCGCACTACCGGACCCCGTCGCGCTGGACCGACGAAGCAGTGGATGCCGCCGGAAGAGGTCTGGACCGGCTGCGGGCTGCTCTGGCCAACGCCGACACGGTGCTGGGAGGGGACCCGGTACCGTCACCGGATGGCCCCCTAGCCAGGCGGGCCTCGGAGAGCCGGACTGCATTCGAGCGGGCGATGGACGATGACTTCGGCACTCCCCAAGCGATCGCGGTCCTGTTCGACCTGGCGACCGAGATCAACCGCGCGGCCGGCGCCGCCATGGGCAGGAACTTCGAACCCTCCGGCGGGATGGCCCAGGCCGCATCGGCCCTCCGTGCCCTCGCAGGTGTATTGGGACTGCGCGTGGTCTCGGATGCGATTCCCCCTGGGGCCGCGGCGGCCGTCCTCCAGATCCTGGACGAGATGCGGGCGGCGGAGCCCGCGTTGTTCCCGGGACTAGGAGGCCCGGTAGGCACCGAGGGGGCGATGTTGTTGTTGCTCTCAGGCCGCGGCCGTGCCCGCGAGGCAAGGCGGTTCGATCTGGCCGACCTTATACGGGCCCGCCTGGGCGATGCAGGCATAGTCGTCGAAGACCTGCCCGGAGGTAGCCGTTGGCGCCTGGTATCGCGCCGCGACGCGCGGGCCTGAGATCGGCCGAGGCGCAGATCGAGGGCAGGCACCCCGTCCTGGAGGCGCTGCGCGCCGGCAGGCCGCTTCGGAAGCTGCTGGTGGCCAGGGGCAGCGCCGCCGATAGGGTGATGCGCCACCTGGTTGGGGAGGCCCGGGCCCGGGGCGTATCTGTTCAGGAAGTGGACCCGGCGGTCCTGGCCCAGCAGGCACAGACGCGGTCACCCCAGGGCGTCATCGCCTACGCGGCCGCCCACAAGACGGTCGAAATCCCAGATATCCTGGGATGTGCCCGTGGAAAATCCGAGGCCCCATTCCTTCTGTTGCTTGACGGCGTGCAGGATCCCGGCAATCTGGGCGCCATCATCCGATCTGCCGACGCTGCCGGTGTTCACGGTGTTGTGATTCCGCGGCACCGGGCGGTTGGGTTGACACCCACGGTGGCAGCTTCCTCGGCAGGAGCGGTCGAGCACGTACCCGTGGCCGTGGTGCCCAACCTTGGGTCGGCGATCGAGTACCTCAAGCGCGAGGGCATCTGGGTGACCGGGGCCGATCCCTCAGCCCGCGATCCCGTCTATGCCGTTGAGCTGACCCCACCGCTGGCGCTCGTGCTGGGCGGCGAGGGCCGTGGTCTATCGCGGTTGGTGCGCGAACGTTGCGACCGGTTGATACGCATCCCGATGCACGGCGCCACCTCTTCGCTCAACGTGTCGGTGGCCGCCGGCGTTCTCCTGTTTGAGGTCCGGCGCCAGATGGCCGCGCGCGCGAGGGAGGCCATCTGAGCCGCCGGCTGATTCTCCTGGGGACCGGCCTGCTCCTGGTGGTGGCCGCCGGCACGGCCGCCTGGGCCGCGCTGACCAACCTATACTACTCCGGCCGGCCACTGCCCGGTGTGACCGTTGCAGGCCATCCGGTGGGTGGCATGAACCCGGACGACCTCGCCGCGCGCGTGCAGACCCTGGCCGAGCCGGTTCTGACGCGGCATGTCAGGGTGCGCGCCGCAACAGCCGAGGCCACGCTTGCGGCAGGAACGCTGGGACTGCGGCCTGCCGTGGACCGGACGGTGGCTGCCGTCCTGGCTGCCGGACGCACCGGCACGCTGCCGCAAAGATGGCTCCGGCATCTGGCGCTACTGCGCCGTCCGGAGGATGTGCCCATAACCTACCGCGTCGATCTCGACGCCGTCAGGGCCTCCGCAGCCGGCGTGGCCGCACCCCTGCTTGTCGAACCGCGGGACGCCGTTGTGGCGGTATCCGGGAGGCGTCTGGTTGTGCTGCACCCAAGCCAAGACGGCGTGGTCCTGGAAGAGTCGGCCTCGATCGCCCGTGTGGCTACCGCGCTGGAGCAACGGCTGTCTGAGGTGGATCTGGTTGTGACCCTGCGGCGGCCGGCGTTTACCACCGAGATGGCCGACCTGATGGCAGAGCCGCTGGCGCAGTTCACGACGCGCTTCTCCAACAATCCCGACAGGGTTCACAACATTCAGCTCGCCTCCGCTGCGCTGGGCGGTCTGCTGCTGCCGCCGGAGGCCGTGCTCTCCTTCAACCAGGTCGTGGGCCCTCGTGACCCGGCCCGCGGCTACAGGAAGGCCCCGGTGCTGATCAGGAACGAGTTGGTGCCGGGCGACGGGGGCGGGGTCTGCCAGGTCTCCTCAACGTTCTACAACGCGGCGCTACTGGCCGGGATGGAGATCCAGAGCCGGACCAATCATTCCAGGCCGGTTCCCTACCTGGCTCCGGGCCGCGATGCCGCGGTTGAGTTCGGTTCGATTGACCTGCGCGTGCGCAACTCGAGCGGGAATCACATGTTTGTCTGGACCGAGGCCACGGGCCGCCGCATTACGGTTACGCTGTTTGGAGCGCGGCAGCCGGGGCGGTCGGTAGAGATCGCGGTTACCGACCACACGCCCATTCCGCCACCGACGCACACGGTCACCAGGCTCGATCCAACACTCCCCGCCGGGCAGACTAAGATCGAAGAGGCCACCTCCGGGCTTCGCGCGCGTACGCTCCGCATCGTGAGGCAGGACGGCGCGGTCCTCCAGCAGGAGGTCGTGTCACACAGCTACTATCAACCGACGCCGCGCACGGTTAAGATCGGCACGGGCACGGGCGGCGCGAACCAGCGGGCTTCCGCTCCTTGACGCGGCGCAACCATGTTTCTATAATGAGAAAGAATTACGACGATGGACACCTGCTTCCGCACTGCTCGTCTGCAGTCACCCGTACATCTCTCTGCACCTAACCGGAGGCGATAGCTGGTGGCGCTGGTACGCAGGGAAGGCCTCGGTTACAGCGATCTGGTAGACGAAGAGCTGGTTGACCACGCCAAATCCGGGGACGATCGCGCCGCGGAGTTCCTGATCGGGAAGTACCGCAACTTCGTTCGCGTCAAGGCCAAGGCGTACTTCCTGATCGGCGCCGACCGCGAGGACATCATCCAGGAAGGGATGATCGGCCTTTACAAGGCGATCCGCGACTTTCGGCGCGACAAGCTTTCCTCGTTTCGGGCGTTCGCCGAGCTGTGCATTACCCGTCAGATCATCACGGCGATCAAGACCGCGACGCGGCAGAAGCACATCCCGCTCAACTCGTACATCTCGCTGAACAAGCCGATCTACGATGAGGATTCCGACCGCACCCTGCTGGACGTGATCAGCAGCATCAAGGTTAGTGATCCCGAGGAACTGGTCATCAACCAGGAAGCCTCGGCGACCATGCGCGAGCGCATCCGCAAGAACCTCAGCGAACTGGAGTGTCGCGTGCTGACCGCCTACCTGGAGGGCAAGTCCTACCAGGAGATGGCCAACGAGCTCACACGGCACGTCAAGTCCATTGACAACGCCCTGCAGCGCGTCAAGCGCAAGCTCGAACGCAACCTCGAAGACGACGCCTGACCGGGCGCTCTATCCGCCTATCCGGCCCATCAAGCACGATACGGGAGAAGTGGTCTGGTCGAGCGTCTGGCCAACCGGACGCCTGTAGGCCGCGGTCTCGAATAGGACCTTCATCTGGTCGCGCGAGGCTCCGGCGCGCAGCGGCGCCAGGAGGTCCTCCTCGTCCTCTCTCAGCAGGCACAGGCGCAGCCGGCCGTCCGAGGTGAGTCGGAGCCGACCGCACCTCGCACAGAACGGCTCGCTCATGGAGCTGATGAGACCGATGCGGCCCGGGGCCCCTGGAAGGCGATAGGTCCTGGATGGGGCGCTCCCGCTGAGGTCCAGCGGCTCAAGGTGCCCAAGCGCCGCCTCGATGCGGGCTCGGGTCTCCTCGGACGGCACCATGCCTGCCCCCTCAATCCCGGCCAGGGACGCGAACGGCATCATCTCTATGAAACGCACCTCCCACGGGTGCTCAAGGGTGAGAGCGGCCAGTGAGACCACGTCGTCCTCGTTGTGGCCTCGGATGACCACCGAGTTGATCTTGATCGGGCCCAGACCGACCTCCTCGGCGCGCCGGACGCCTGCGAGCACGCGCTCCACCTGCCCACCCCGCGTGATCCGCCGGAACTTCTCCGGGTCGAGGGTGTCAATGCTGATGTTGACCCGGTCCAGCCCGGCGGCGGCAAGCGGCCCGGCCATTGGCTCAAGCAGGATCCCGTTGGTGGTCATGGCCACGTCCCTGATCCCTGGGACGGACACAATGCGGCGGACGAGATCCACAATGCCCGCTCGGATGATGGGTTCGCCGCCGGTAAGGCGGATCTTCTCGACCCCGAGCTCGGCGGCGATCTCCACAAGGAGGATCAGTTCGTCATCCTGGAGCAGCTCGGCCGGCGGGCGGTGGTAGATCCCCTGCTCGGGCACGCAGTAGACGCAGCGCAGGTTGCACCTGTCGGTGAGGGAGATGCGAAGGTTTCTCAGCGGCCGTCCGTGCTGGTCGCGCATGGGTAAGACCATTCTAGCACAGCACCCGACTGGAATCCCCTGGCGGTAGGTAGTGTGCTAGGGCGATGGGCGGGGTTCTTGGAGCCGCCGACCGGAGTCGAACCGGTAACCCCCGCATTACAAGTGCGGTGCTCTACCGGGTTGAGCTACGGCGGCTCGATGCGGTCCGAATTATAGCACAAGCGGCAAGATTGACGCTGCGTCCACGCGCCACCTATAATCGTCCCCGGGAGGGCGGGTACCCAAGTGGCCAACGGGGGCTGACTGTAGATCAGCTGGCGGATGCCTACGGAGGTTCGAATCCTTCCCCGCCCACCAACAAGCCAGCGGGAGTAGCTCAATGGTAGAGCTCCAGCCTTCCAAGCTGGTGGTGCGGGTTCGATTCCCGTCTCCCGCTCCACTCCGGGATTAGGTGCCAGCGGTGGGGGCCCGGTGACTAGCGGGCCGGACCAGTGGGCATGAGTATGTTCGACCATCCCCGTAGTTGGGAGAGGCCTGGATCGGCAGGAAGGTAGGGTGGAGATGGGATCGGATGGGACCGGAGCGCGGATCACGGTTGTCGGCCTGGGATATGTCGGCCTGGTGGCTGCGGCCTGTCTTGCGGAGATGGGTAACAGGGTTGTCGGCCTCGAGACCAACGCGGCGTACCTCAAGAACCTTCGGGCCGGGAGGATCCCGTTCCACGAGCCAGGACTCGAGGAGCTGACCGCCGAGCAGTTGGCCGCGGGGCGCCTCTCACACACCGGCGATCCCGCGGAGGGCGTTAGGGGATCGGAGTTCATTTTCCTGGCCGTAGGCACGCCCAAGCACTCCGACGGTCAGGCCGATCTTTCCCAGATTGAATCCGCCGTGGAGCAGATTGCCGAGTTCCTTGAGCCGGATGCGGTTGTCGTGATCAAGAGTACTGTCCCGGTGCGCACGGCCGAAAGGGTGCGAGTTCTGATCCAGGGCGTCCGCGGCCCCGAATTCCGCGTCAGATTGATTTCCAATCCGGAGTTCCTGCAGCAAGGGCGGGCAATCGAGAGCTTCCTCCGGCCTGACCGGATCGTGCTCGGGGGCGACCCGGATGCCGTGGATAGGGTTGCCGGTCTCTATGCCGGGATTGACGCTCCGATCCTGAAGACTGATCACGAGACCGCGGCGATGATCAAGTACGCATCCAATGCGATTCTTGCCACCAGGATCTCGTTTGTCAACGAGATGGCGAAGCTATGCGACACGGTGGGCGTGGATTTCCTGACGGTGGCTGAGGGTATGGGATTGGACCACCGCATCAACCCCCTCTTTATGTCTCCTGGGCCGGGGTTCGGCGGTTCGTGCTTTCCAAAGGACGTGAACGCCCTTGTGGCCATGGGCGTGGAACACGGCGTGGACATGATTCTGCTCAAGGAAGTGCTGCGGGTGAACCACCGCCAGCCGCGATACGTGTACAACAAGCTGCGGGCGAAGGTCGGGGACGTGAAGGGCCGTACGATCGCTCTCCTCGGTCTGTCGTTCAAGGCGAATACCGACGACGTGCGGGAATCGCCGGCAATAGACCTGGCGCGCATTCTGCTCTCCGCAGGCGCGGTCGTGCGCGTGTACGATCCGCGCGCAGAGGAGAAGGGCGCGTTGGTCCTGCCCGCGGTCCATTACGATCCAGATCCCTACCAGGCCGCTTCAGGAGCGGACGCGGTGGTTATTTGCACGGAGTGGCAGGAGTTCAGGGATCTGGACCTGGATCGGCTGCGCGAACGTCTCGCCAGCCCCGTGCTGATAGACGCCAGGAACATCCTCAACCCGGAGAGCGCGGCTCGCCACGGGCTTCGGTACACTGGAATCGGGAGAGGGATTGATCCGGTCACGTAGCGCCCTGGTGGCCGGCGGCGCCGGCTTCATTGGCTCCCACCTGTGCGACCGCCTGCTGAGCGACGGTTGGTCGGTCACCTGCCTGGATTCGCTTGTGACGGGCAGTGCTGCCAACGTGGACCACCTCATCCGCAACCCGCACTTCTTCTTTCGCGCCGGCGACGCCCGCCATCCGGTGGACTGGGAAGGGGATCTGATCCTGAACCTGGCAAGCCCGGCCAGCCCGCCTGCCTACCAGCGCGATAGGGTGCTGACGCTGACGACCAACGCCGAAGGCACCAGAAACCTGCTGGAGCTGGCGCGCCGCACAGGCGCCAGGTTCGTGCAGGCCTCAACGTCCGAGGTCTACGGCGATCCCGAGGAAAACCCGCAGCGCGAGACCTACCCCGGGCGCGTGAACCCGATCGGGCCGCGCTCGTGCTACGACGAGGGCAAGCGCTATGCCGAGGCCCTGATTGTGGCCGTGGTGGCCGAGTGGGGGGTAGATGCCCGGATAGCCCGCATCTTCAACACGTACGGTCCCCGAATGGATTCCGCGGACGGCCGCGTTGTCGTGACGTTTATTGGTTGTCTCATTGCGGGCAGGCCCCTTCCGGTCTTCGGCGACGGCTCGCAGACGCGCAGCCTGTGCTACGTCGAGGACTTGGTGGAGGGGCTCCTACGGCTGGCGGCGGCGCCTGGGTTGGCAGGAGAGGTCTTCAATCTCGGGAATCCCGACGAACGAACCATCCTGGAGCTGGCCGAAGCAGTGCAGCGCGTGGCGGGAAGGCGGGCGGAGATAGAGTTCCTGGAGCTGCCGCAGGACGATCCGACAAGACGATGCCCGGACATCACCAAGGCCAGAGAGACGCTAGGGTGGTCGCCTCGGGTTCCCCTTGAAGAAGGACTCAAGCGCACCTGGGACTGGTACCTCGATCAACACGGCCGGCAATGACCTGGCTGGAACGCGCGGTTGCGTGGCTTCTGTTCTCGCTGGGGCTCCTGGGGGTCTTCTACTTCCTGACCTGGTGGGCTGCTCCAGGAACGGTGGCGAGCCCGGCCCTCTTTGCCCTCTTCTCGTTTGTCGCGTGGTTTTCGGTGTTCCGGATGATATCCAACTGGTACGCGCTGGTCAACGTGGTGCGTCCGCAACCGCGCCCTCCTGCCCAGGGCATGGCCGTGGATGTGCTTACGACGGCTGCGCCGGGTGAGCCCCTGGAGATGTTCCGCACCACGCTCACTGCTTTGCTAGGCATGAGGTATCGGCACAAGACCTACCTGCTGGACGACAGCCATAGCGACGACCTGCGTGACCTGTGTGGCGAACTGGGGGTTCACTACATCAGGAGGGATCGACCGGGCGAGGGAGGCAAAGCAGGGAACGTGAACGCCGCCCTCCGCGCGACCAACGGCGAGTTCGTGGCCATCTTCGATCCGGACCACGTTCCCGAGCCGGAGTTCCTGGAGCGCGTGCTGGGCCACTTCGACGATCCCCGGGTTGGTTTTGTCCAGGCGGCCCAGGCATACCACAACCAACACGAGAGCTTCGTTGCGCGCGGGGCGGCGGAGCAGAGCTACGAGCTGTACGGCCCGACGATGATGGGGCTGCACGGGATCGGGTCACCGCTGCTCTTCGGGTGCCACACCACCTTTCGCAGAACGGCGCTGGAGTCGGTCGGCGGATACGCCGTACACAACGCCGAGGACCTGCGGACGACGATGCGGCTCTACGCCAACGGATGGAAGGGGGTCTACGTCCCCGAGATCCTGGCCCGAGGCCTGGTGCCGGCCGACCTGCCCACCTACTTCCGGCAGCAGTACCGGTGGGCGCACAGCGTCTTCGATCTGTTGTTTCGCGACTACTGGCAGCTGTGCCGGCGCTGGACCCTGATGCAGTGCTGGGCCTTTCTGGCGACGTGCACCTTCTACTTCGTCGGGGTGGCGATCCTGATAAGCTTGTTCCTTCCGGTTATCTTCCTGCTGTCCGGCTGGACTCCGGTTGCGGTCGATGCAAGCTCGTTCCTGATCCACATGGCGCCGCTGCTGCTGGCCAACTTCATCATTCGGAGGTACGGGCAGCGCTTTCTTCTCGACCGGAGGGAAAGAGGATGGCACATCGCCGGCATGACGATGCTGTTTGCGAGCTGCTTCGCTCACACCGCGGGGCTCGTGGCGGCGCTCCGCAACGTCCGCGTGCCTTACCTGGTAACGGCCAAGGGAGGCAGGGCACAGACGGGCGCGACCCACACTCGGCCCCACGCCCTGGTCGCCGCGGCCTCGTGCGGCGCGGTTCTCTACAGCGTCTGGATGGGACAGCCCGCGGAGACCTGGCTGATTCGGGCGTGCGCGGCATGGAATGCGGCCGTGATGGGCGCCGTAGTGTGGATCGCTAGTAGGGACGAAAGAGGAGGTCCGGGAGGGTGAAGCTCGCGTGGCGAGCGGCTCGGGTGCTGCTGTTCGCGGCGTGGCTTTTGGTGCTGTGGTGGGGGATTCGCCAGGGGGCCCTGGCGGTAAGGCAGATCTTGGCCAACCTGCCGGCCGGCGTCACCCCTGTTCTCGCATTGGACGAGCTCCGCAAACCCGGCGCAGGGGCCGTGCTGGGCGTCTTCGTTCCAGGGGTGCCGGAGGACATGCGCCTGCTTGACTCCCTCGAGGAGACCGTGCGCAGGCGGTTCATGATGGTGAGCTTCTACCAGTCGTGGGGGAGCCGGCCCGACCAGCAGTTCGATCCACGCGCCCTAAACCGGATACTGGCTCACGGCGCGATTCCCGTGCTCACCTGGGAGCCGTGGGTCACCGATTTCACCCGCCCCGGGCTGCCTCCCATGCCGGACCGCCAGTTCCGGAACCTGCGTGCGATCTCCAGTGGTCAGTACGACTTCTACATCGAGCGATGGGCGCGGGCTGCCAGGGACTGGGGGCATCCCTTGATGGTAAGGCTGGGGCACGAGATGAACGCTAGCTGGTATCCCTGGGGAGAGCGCGCCTTCGGCAACACGGCGGAGGACTACATCGCCATGTGGCGCCACGTCGTTGGAGTCTTCCGGCGAGCCGGCGCCCGCAATGTGCTGTGGGTCTGGTCCGCGGCGCTGGTACCGCTGGGTGAGACCTACCCAGGCGGCGACTACGTGGATTGGGTGGGTATTACCGTACTGAACTTCGGCACGGTGCCTCCGGGATGGAAGTGGCGCTCATTTCAAGATCTCTTCTCGTCCCACTATGACGAGCTGAAGAAGACGGGCAAGCCCATCATGGTTGCCGAGGTTGCTTCTGCAGAAGAGGGCGGCGATAAGGCCGACTGGATCCGGGATTCCATGGCCTCGCTCCTGGAGAGCTTTCCCCAGGTCAAGGCCTTCATGTGGTTCAACAGCGCGCAGGATCGGTACTGGCCGATCAACTGGTCCCTGACCTCTTCTCGGGAGGCCGCCAGCGCGTTTCGTCGCGCAGCCGCGGATCCCTACTTCAAGGCGCCCCCCCGCTAGGGCGGCGGTGCTGGGGATCTGCCCAACGCCCGGTACGCGAAGTAGGCGGGTTTGGGATCGAAGTTGTGGTGGACGAGGCCGTAGTTGTGGTAGGCGAGGGTGGGGTTGGTGCCCTTGTCGCGGAGGTTGTACCACATGGCGACCTGGACGAAGGGATACTCCGCTGCGATCTTCTCGTATGCGCGCGACAGGTAGGCGGCCTGGGTGGCGTGGCTGACGCCCTCTGCCCAATCGCCGGTGGCGCCTGGGGCGCGGCGGTTGGTGGGCCAGGACATCTCGGTGATCCAGATGGGCTTGGCGGCGTCTCCGTTGGCGACCATGATCTTGCGCAGCTCGGCGAGGCCGTGGAAGGAGTTGCGGACGTGGGGGTGGACCTCGTCGGGGCTGCGCTGGAAGACGTACGGGTGGACGCCGAGGACATCGAAGAACGGGCGGGCGCCGAGCGCGTACATCTGGCGTAGGTAGTCGGTGTTGTTGCCGGCGAGGCCGCCCGAGATGAAGGTGGCCTGGGGGTCGGCGGCCTTGCCCTTGGTGTAGGCCTCCCGGAGCATCTCGACGAAGCCGCGGACATCGGGAGCAGGCTTCCAGAACTCGTGCCAGTCGGGCTCGTTCCAGATCTCCCAGTGCCTGACGCGCGAAGAGAAGCGGCGGACGGTGTAGCCGACGAAGTCGCCCAGGTCGCGCATGCGCAGCGGCGGGGCGTCCCATCCACGGGGGTTGGCCCAGGGAGGTGTGGCAAGGACGAGAAGCATCACGCGCATCCCGGCGCCGCGGATCTCGTCAACCAGCGACTCCAGAACCCTCAGATAGTCCTCGTTGTATTCGCCCTTGCGGGGTTCGGCCGCGTACCAGTTGAGTACGATGCGGACCCACGCGATCCCGGCATTCTGCATCAGCGCGATTTCGCGCCGCCGGATCGCAGACTCCGTGTCCGGCTGGATGTCGCTCTGGACGCCGATCAGGAGGGAGCGGGCTGCAGGGGTGAGTCGCTGGTTTGCGGGCTCACGGCTGTGAGGAGGCCCAACGTCGTCATCACCGGTGTCCGCAGGCTGGATCACGACGGCTCCTGGGTCCTGCTCCTGGGGATCAGGTTCGCCATCTTCCGGGAGTATGGTGATCAGCGTGACTGGCTCGGTCGCTCCGGAGATCACTGGTGGGATTGCGGTGGCTAGCAGGGCGGCTATCAACAGCGTGCGCGCGATCAGTGAGCCGGGGCCGCGCTGTCCGGTTCGGTACATGCTCCCGCCCCTTTCGGTAGCCCGGCTGACCGGCTTGGGCCGGTCCCGCGGCTTTGCGTCCCCGCCTCACGACGGGTATGCCTTTATCGAGGGGCCAGGCGGAGATCGGCTTGGCCCTTGGATCAAAGTACTCCGTTCCCTTATGTTCTTCCCAGGAGGTGGACTCCATAGTCCCCGCACCCTACGGGATGCGGGTTTCGGTTCCCGGAGCGGCTGGAAGCAGGAATACGGTAGGGTTTGCGAGAATCGGAATCGCGGCGCACCGTATGGGTGCGACCTCTGGGGTTTGTGAGGAGGGGACGCATGAACAAGGAACAGCTCATCGAGAAGGTCGCCGACAAGACGGGCGCCACCAAGAAGAGCGCGCTCGAGGTGGTCAACATGGCTCTGGATCTGATCGCTGCTGCCCTGCGCAAGGGCGACAAGGTCACCTTGGTTGGCTTTGGCACCTTCCTGGTGCGCAGGCGCAAGGCGCGCGAGGGTCGCAACCCTCAGACCGGCGCCAAGCTCAAGATCCCGGCCAAGAAGGTACCTGCTTTCACGGCGGGGAAGGATCTCAAGGCCGCGGTCAAGTAGTTCCAGACCCTTGAGCACGGTGGGCAGGCCGCCTCTGGCGGCCTGCCCGTTGTTTCGATGTTCGGCCAATGCTCGGCCGGCAGGGGTCCCGGATCGGAGGAACTTTCCGGCCCCGGCGCGAAGATAACCATGACGTCCAGCGCACCGCCAGTACCGGTCATTCCCCCTGTCAAGTTGCTGGTGCGTTCGAGGCCCGGCTGTGCGCCGGAGGAGGAAGTGTCCTGCCGTGTGGGTTGATCTTCTGGCCGAGGAGATACTGACGGCTCGCGCTGAGCCGCGCCACGTTGTCAACGACGCCAAGAGCCCGTCGGGCCGCGTCCACGTGGGCTCCCTGCGCGGCGTGATCCTGCACGACTGCGTGACCCGCGCACTGCGGGACCGCGGCGCACCCGTTGAGTTCCTGTACGGTTACGACGACTTCGATCCCATGGACGGCCTGCCTGCCGGCCACGGGGACCTTGCGTCCTACCTGGGCGTGCCGCTGTGTCACGTGCCTTCTCCGGATCCAGATGCGGCGTCCAGCTTCGCGCGATACTACGCGGACGAGTTCACGCGCGTCTTCACCCGGCTCGGCGCTGCCCCCCGGATCTACTGGACGAGCGAGCTGTACGGCACTGGGGCATTTGACGCGACGATCCGGATCGCGCTGGACCGGGCGGCGGAGATCATCGAGATTGACCGCGCGATCAGCGGGAGCCGGAAGGCCGAGCGCCATCCGTTCCAGGTGATCTGCGAATCTTGCGGCAAGATCGGTACCACTGTGGTTACCGGCTGGGACGGCGACCAGGTTTCCTACGCGTGCCGTCCGGACAAGGTGGTCTGGGCGCAGGGGTGCGGGCACGAGGGCCGCCGCTCGCCTTTCGGCGGGGGCGGCAAGCTCCAGTACGTCACCGAGTGGGCGGCCAAGTGGCACGCCTTTGGAGTGACCGTGGAGGGTGCCGGCAAAGACCACATGACCCGGGGAGGCAGCTTCGACCGAGCGGGGGCCATAGTTGAGGCCGTCTACGGCTCCCCGCGCCCGTTCTCGATACCCTACGAGTGGTTTCTGGTTGGTGGCCGGAAGATGGCCTCCAGCAAGGGGGTGGGAATGCCCGCGGTAGAGTTTGCGGAGGTCCTGCGGCCCGAGCTGGCCCGGTTCACTATGGTCCGGCCCCACTACCGGCAGCACGTGGACTTTGACCCGTCAGGAGAGACGATCCCCCTGCTGTACGATGAGTTCGATCGGGCGGCGCGTGCGCACGCGGGATGGGAAGATGACCCCGACCTCGCTCGTACCTTCTACTACGCGCACGCCTCCGAGCCGCGGGCAGGCATCTTCCGCCTCCGCTTCACCCGGGTGGCCCACCTGAGCCAGATCCCCAGCGCAAACCTGGAAGAGGAAGCCGAGCGCGGGAAAGGCGCCTCCCTCACCGACGAGGACCGGCGGGAGTTGGAGGCACGCCTCGCCGATGCACGCCGGTGGCTGAAGACCTACGCTCCCGAGGCCTACAGGTTCGAGGTCCAGACAGCCTTGCCGCCGGCCGCTTCTGGGCTTTCACCCCAGCAGCGCGCGTTCCTGGCCGCCCTGGTTCCTCTGGTTGAGGAGGCGGTGGACGGTGACTCGCTGCACGGGGCCATCCACGATCTGAAGGTAGAGCTCGGGCTCGCGCCGAAGGCGGCGTTTGGAGCGATCTATCTGGCGTTCCTGGGCAAGGAGTCGGGTCCCCAGGCCGGATGGTTCCTGGCGGCGCTCGACCGGCGGTTCGTGATCGGCCGACTGCTGGAGGCTGCCGCCCCCGCAGGCGAGGCCCCGGTTGCATGAGGAGAGGTACACTATCGTGAGCACCGACGCGCTGACGGTGCTGGTGCTGTCCAGGGTGGAGGAGCACCACCTCGACGCGATCCGGGCCGTGGATCCGCGCGTCCGCGTGCTGGCCGCGACCGACCCCGAGCACGCCCAGGCCCTGGCCGCGGAGGCCGATGTCATCGTTGCCTGGCAGATCCCGCAGCCGTTGCTGGACCGTGCCGAGCGGCTGCGCTGGATCCACGCCACCGCCGCCGGCGTGGACGGGCTGCTGGTGCCCGCCGTGGTCGAGGGACGCGTTACGCTGACGAGCAGCGTGGGGATTCACTCCACGGTGCTGCCCGAGCACGTGATGGCCTTGGTGCTGGCGTTCTCCAGGCGCCTGCACGTGGCCGTTCGACTCCAGTCGGTCCGCCGGTGGGATCGGGCGGCGTGCGTTGGAGGCGAGGTCGAGGGCAAGGTTCTGGGCGTGCTGGGGCTGGGTGCCATAGGGCGCGCCCTGTCGCGCCGGGCCTCGGCGTTCGGCATGCGGGTGATCGGAACCAAGCGGACGCCGGAGGCGATGCCCTGCGTGGAGCGCGTCCTGCCGCCGGAGGGTACCGACCAGATTCTAAGAGACGCGGACTACGTGGTGGTGCTACTTCCGCTCACGCGGCAGACCCGCGGCCTGATTGACGGGCGGGCCCTATCGCTGATGAAGCGGTCGGCCGTGCTCATCAACGTGGCACGCGGTCCCGTGGTGGTGGAGGAGGCGCTCGTCGCGGCCCTGAGGGGCGGCCTGATCGCAGGCGCCGGCCTGGACGTCTTCGATCGCGAGCCGCTGTCCCCCGACAGCCCGCTGTACGACATGGAGAACGTTATCATAACGCCGCACGTCTCAGGCGCCTCACCGACCTACTTCGACCGGGCGATTCCCCTGTTCTGCGAGAATCTGCGCAGGTACCTGGTCGGGGCGCCGATGCTCAACGTCGTGGATGCCGAGCGGGGTTACTAGCAGTCCGCACGGCGATCATTGGAGGAGGATGACCTTGAAGCGCTACAGTGCAGACCAGATAAGGAACATCGCCGTCATAGGGCACGGGGGAACGGGCAAGACCACCCTGGTGGAGGCGATGCTCTTTCGCACGGGGACCATCGACCGCCAGGGCCGGGTGGACGACGGTACGACCACCACGGACTTCGACCCGGAGGAGATCAGGCGCAAGCACACGATCAACGCGTCGCTGGCCCCACTGGAGTGGGAGGGCGCCAAGGTTAACCTGATCGACACGCCTGGATACCCGGACTTCGTGGGCGAGATGGTCGGCGCGCTACGCGTCTGCGAGGGCGCGCTGGTGGTCGTGGACGCCCGCTCCGGCGTGGAGGTGCAGACCGAGCAGGCATGGGCGCGGGCGGATGAGCGGGGTCTGGCCCGGTTGGTGATCGTGAACCGTCTGGACCGCGAGCACGCCAGCTTCTCCCAGACCATGGAAGGGTTGAATGCCAGGTTCGGGAAGCAAATCGTCCCGCTGCACCTGCCGATCGGTGCGGAGGCAGGGCTCTCCGGGGTCGTAGACGTGCTTTCCATGAAGGCGCACACCGTGCGCGACGGGCAGGAATCGGTGCAGGAGCTGCCCGTCGAACTGAGTGAGGAGGCAGCGGCCGCGCGTGAGCGGCTGATAGAGTTGGCCGCCGAGAGCGACGACGCGCTGCTGGAGAAGTACCTGGAAGCCGGCACGCTGAGCGACGAGGAGATCCGCCGAGGCCTGGTCGCCGGGGTCCGTGCCGGCAAGATCGTGCCGGCCGTGCCCGCGTCCGCGACCAGGCGGATTGGGGTGGGCCAGGTGCTTACGGCGATCGTTGACCTCCTGCCCTCCCCGGCCGACCGCGGCCCGACCACCGGCACGCACCCGCGGAACGGATCAGAGCTTCTGGTTGAGCCGTCCGAGGCCGGTCCGTTTGCGGCCCTGGTCTTCAAGACCATGGCCGATCCCTACGTAGGCAGGCTGTCGTACTTCCGCGTCTACGGTGGGACTTTCGCTTCGGACTCCCATGTGTTCAACGCGTCCCGCGACAAGACGGAACGGGTGGGCCAGCTCTATCGCCTGCGCGGCAAGCAACAAGAGGCCACCCCGCAGGTTGGCCCGGGCGACATCGGGGCCGTGGCCAAGCTCGCCGAGACCGCCACCGGGGACACGCTGTGCTCCAAGGAAGCGCCGGTCCGCCTCGCTCCGGTGGTGTTTCCCCAGTCCGCGATCTCGATGGCGATCGAGCCCAAGAGCAAGGCCGACGAAGACAAGATGGGCAATGCCCTGCACCGCCTGGCGGAAGAGGACCCAACGTTCAGCGTTCGCCGCGATCCTGAACTCAAGCAGACCGTGATCTCGGGCATGGGCGAGTCCCACCTGGAGATCATGGCCGATCGGCTGCGGCGCAAGTTTGGCGTGGACGTTGTGCTCTCGCCCCCGCGCGTGCCCTACCGAGAGACCATACGGGGCCGCGGCAAGGCGCAGGGCCGGCACGTCAAGCAGAGCGGAGGGCGCGGGCAGTACGGGGTTTGCTCTGTGGAGGTGGAGCCGCTCCCGCGCGGCAGCGGGTTCGAGTTCGTGGACAAGATCTTCGGTGGAGCGATACCCAACCAGTACATTCCCTCGGTCGAGAAGGGCGCCCGCAAGGCGCTTGAGGAAGGCATTCTGGCAGGGAACAAGGTGGTGGATGTCAGGGTCACGCTCGTGGATGGGAAGTACCACGACGTGGACTCCTCGGATATCGCGTTCCAGCTCGCCGGTGCGTTGGCGGTCAAAGAGGCGGCGACACAGGCCGGGTTAACGCTGCTGGAGCCGATCCTGGATCTGGCCGTCCGCGTCCCTGAAACCCTCATGGGCGACATCATCGGTGACCTGAACTCCAAGCGCGCCCGCATAAGCGGCATGGAATCACAGGGAGACGGCACGACGATCGTGAGGGCCCAGGTTCCCCAGGGAGAGGTCCTGCGGTATGCTTCGGACCTGCGGTCCATTACCGGAGGGCGCGGATCGTTTACCGCTTCCTTCTCCCACTACGATCCAGTTCCCGGGCACGTGGCCGACCGGTTGGTGGCCGAGGCCCGCCGCCAGAAGGAGGAGGTGGAGGGGCCCCGGGCATAACGGTAGGACCCACAGGGCAATGAGTCGCGGGTGGATTTCGGGTGAGATCAAAGAGGAGATCAGGCGGCGGACCGACATCGTCGCCATGGTCTCGACCCATGCCTCGCTGAAGAAATCCGGCCGCTACTACAAAGGGCTCTGCCCGTTCCACCAGGAGAAGACACCGTCGTTCCACGTAGACCCGGAGCGGGGGCTGTTTCACTGCTTCGGCTGCGGCGCGGGCGGCGACGTCTTCGACTTCGCGATGCGCTCCGCCAACCTCACCTTCATGGAGGCCGCGGCGGAGCTGGGCCGGCGAGCCGGCGTTGAGATCGAGACCTCGCCTGATGCCGCGCAGCGGGCGTCGGAGAGGGAGCAGGTCCTGCGCGCGCTGGACGCCGCCCGCGACTACTTCCGGGCATCGCTCGCCTCAGTTGGGCGCAAGGCCCGGGCGTACCTGGAGCGGCGTGGGGTGAGCGAGGAGATCGCCGGCCGGTTTCACCTCGGCTACGCTGCGCCGGGATGGGATGGCATGCTGACCGCGCTCCAGGCGCGGGGTTATCCGGCGGCGGTGCTGGAGCAGGCAGGTCTTGCCGCGCCGCGGACCAGCGGGGGCTACTACGACGTGTTTCGCGACCGCCTCATGTTCCCGATCCTGGACCTGCAGGACCGGGTGGTGGCCTTCGGCGGCCGCGCGCTTGACGAGGCCGAACCCAAGTACCTGAACTCTAAGGAGACCCTCGCGTTCTCGAAGGGCAGGTTGCTGTATGCGCTCGGCCCGGCCCGTGAAGCGATTCGGGAGCGAGGGGAGGTTCTGGTGGTAGAGGGCTACATGGATGTCCTGGCCTGCCACCAGTTCGGGTTTCGCAATGCGGTGGCATCCCTGGGGACCGCGCTTACAGCCGATCAGGTGGGTCTGCTCAGGCGGTTCGCCCCGCGCGCGGTGCTCATGTACGATCCGGACCAGGCCGGAGCAGCGGCGGCCGAGCGCGGCCTGGCGCTGTGTGAAGAAGCGGAGGTATCGGTTCGGGTGGCAGTCCTGCCGCCCGGCGAGGATCCCGACGCCTACCTGCGGCGCCACGGTGCCGAGGCGTTCGGCCAACTGCTGGCCGGTGCGCTCCCCATGTTCGAATACCGGCTCGAGGCCGCCGCCCTCCGCCACGGCCCCGATCTGAGGGAAGGGAAACTCGCGCTTGTTGACGAAATGTTAGATGTTATTCAGACGGTTGCGAATCCGGTTCGTGCGGCAGAGTATTTGCGCGCGTTGGCCGGACGGTTCGCGCTGCCCGAGGAGGCCTTGCGCCAGCGGTTGCGTTCGCGGAAGCGGTCGGGGCGCTCCCCTGCACAGCAGCAGGGCGCGATGACGCTCAGCGGCGACCGGGCCCGGGAGGAAGCGGAGCGGTTGCTGCTGCACCTGATGGTGGCGGAGCCGACCCGCAGGACGGAGGTTGCCCGGGTGCTGGACGCCGACGCTTTCTTCGTCCCGGTGCACCGGGCTCTCGCGGCAGTTCTCCTGGTGTCGCCGGATGCCGACGCCGCGGAGCTGCGCGAGGGGCTGGATGAGGCGGCTTCGGCTTTACTGGTGCGGCTGGCGTTTGAACCACCGCCGGTGACCGAGCGTGACAAGGACCGGGCCGCCGCCGAGGCAGTGCGCTACTTGGTGCACACCAGCCCGGCGGCAGTTGAGCGGGAGCGGCTGTGGGTGGCGCTGCAGGCGGCCCAGGCATGCGGGGATGAGACAGAGCTTCGCCGGCTCCAGGCTGCCTACGCGGAGCTGATCACGGCGGGCCGGCGACGGAACTAGACGTCGTACTGGAAACGGGTCAGGTTTGGGGATGGCGAAGAAGAAGCCGCAGGTTCAGGTGAGCACCGAGGAGCTTACGCCCGAGTTGCGGGCGCTCGTTGAGCTCGGGCGTAAGCGTGGTTTCCTGACCCACGACGACGTCCTTGAGCAGTTTCCCGAGATAGAGCAGAACGTGGACCAGGTGGACCGGCTCTACGCGATTCTGGCCGAGCAGGGGATCGAGATCGTCGAGGACGCCAAGGAGGTCGAGGCCAGGCCGAAGCGCGAGGTCGAGGAGGAGGCCGAGGCTTCCATCAAGCCCCCGGAAGGGATCTCGATTGACGATCCCGTCCGGATGTACCTCAAGGAGATCGGCAAGGTGTCGCTGCTCACCCAGCCGCAAGAGGTTTCGCTGGCGCAGCGGATGGAGAAAGGCGATGAGGAGGCCAAGCGGCGCCTGATCGAGGCCAACCTCCGGCTCGTCGTCTCGATCGCCAAGAAGTACGTGGGCCGGGGGATGCTGTTCCTGGACCTCATCCAGGAGGGCAACCTGGGGCTGATCCGCGCGGTCGAGAAGTTCGACTGGCGCAAGGGGTACAAGTTCAGCACATATGCCACCTGGTGGATCAGGCAGGCGATCACGCGCGCGCTGGCCGACCAGGCGCGGACGATCCGCATCCCGGTACACATGGTTGAGACGATCAACAAGCTGGTGCGCATCTCACGGCAGCTGCTGCAGGAGCTGGGGCGCGAGCCCACCCCCGAAGAGATTTCCGCGGCGATGGGCCTGCCGGTGGAGCGGGTGCGCGAGATCAACAAGATCGCCCAGGAGCCGATCTCGCTGGAGACGCCCATCGGCGAGGAGGAGGACAGTCACCTCGGCGACTTCATCGAGGACCACAACGCCCTGGCGCCTGCCGAGGCCGCCTCTTTCACGATGCTCAAGAAGCAACTTGAGGACGTGCTTGAATCCCTGACCCCGCGTGAGCGCAAGGTGCTGAGACTGCGGTTTGGCCTGGACGACGGCCGGCCGCGTACGCTGGAAGAGGTGGGGCGGGAGTTCGGGGTCACCCGTGAGCGCATCCGGCAGATCGAGGCCAAGGCGCTACGCAAGCTGCGACACCCCAGCCGCAGCAAGCGGTTGAAGGATTTCATCGAGTAATCAGGGTGTCTCGACGGTCACGGCAGCAGCAGGCACTTGTTGAGAGGCGCCGCCCGTATTACAATGTAAGACATGAAGACATCCGCCCTGACAGTTCGACTGGATCCGGATCTGGAGCGCCAACTGGCCCGCATCGCCCGGCGGACCGGCCGGAGCCGGAGCGAGGTGGTGCGTGAGGCGCTTCGCCGCCAGCTCGCCCTGGCTCAGTTCGAAGATCTCCGACGCCGCATCATGCCCTTGGCTGAGGCACGGGGGTATTTGACGGACGAGGACGTCTTCCGCGACGTCTCGTGAAGGTCGCCCTTGACACCAACGTTCTGGTCAGTGCGGTCGCGACTCGGGGACTCTGCGCCGATATCCTCCAAGCTATTCTTGCCGAACACCAACTGGTCGTAGGCGAGACCGTCCTCGCTGAACTCCGCCGCGTCCTGCGCCAGAAGCTCCGGGTACCCCCCGACACCGTCGATGAAATGGATGCCTTCCTGCGTCGTCAAGCCGTCATGGTGGAAGCGGTCGCTGGCGGAGCCAACGTGCTCGTGACCGGCGATCAGGACTTGCTTGAGGCCGCCAACAAGGCTCCGCTGCCGATTCTGACACCGCGGGGATTCTGGGAACGGCTCCGGACCAACCCTCACGCCGATGAGTAGCGCCAGCTAACGGTGGGCATCAGCCGCGCGCCCCAGCGCGTCGGGCTGCATGCTTGGGTTAGGCGGCGCCCACCTCAACGAGCTCTCCCTCAGAGCTCGGCACTGGTATCGGCAGTCCCTCCTGCTTTAGCCCCTCGATGTGAAACTCGATCGCTTCGCGGATGAGCCGAAGCGCTTCATCACGGGTCTTCCCAACCGCAATGCAGCCCGGGAGATCTGGCACATGCGCCCCCCAGCTCGTCTCGCCTCGCTCGACTACTACCATGTACCGCATCGTCGCGCACCTCACCTCTTCAGGGCTGCTTGCTTGAGTATTGAGTTCAGAGTACCCGGCGGCACATCCAGGTTCAACTTGCCAGCCAAGGTCACTGCCCCTGGCTTGTTCGGATGCTTGTACTGTCGATGGCTCCCCCGGGTCCGAACCAGGCGCCGCCCGTCCTTCTCCAGGAGTCGAATCAAGTCCCCGACCTTCAAGTGTCCTCCAGCCTACCCCTGATGCCGTCGAACGGTTAGCGCGTCAGCGGCGGCCGGACGCGCCCCGCTTCCCAGTCTACGCCTGCGCCGTCCGCTGGACGCGCTGGTTAGCCGGAGCCTGACTCGCCTACCGGTGCGACTCACCCAGCTGCTCACGGAGCACGGCGGTATCGACGATCTCCCACAGCTCGGCAATCTTGCCGTCTCTGATATGCGCGAATACAGCCTGATCTATCTTGAAGGCTCGTCCCTCCGAGGAGAGCCCCCCGTAGGACCCGTACATCGTGCCTGTGACGACTGCACGAGCGGCTTCAGCAGTAGGGCTGGAAAACACATCGATGAACTCGTGATGAATGTCCGGCATCACCGACTTGGCCTTGCGCCAGGATTCGCGCTCACGCTCAAGTCCCACTGTTGAAAGCCCCGCGGGAGCATGGACGATCACGTCGTCGTGGAGGTACTGATCGAACGCTTCGAGGTCGCCAGCGTTACCTGCGGCGAATAATGCGGTGATCAGGGACGGATTGGACACGCGGCCTCCTCACCTCGCACTCTTGGGACGACCAGTAGGTACCCCTTCCAACATGGCTTCCGGCTAACGGCTTGGCTCAGCAGCGGGAGCGGAGCGACCGTCCGCTGGAGCCATTGTTGGGCGGTGTTCTACAACGCAAATCTGTTCTCCAGAATGCTCTTCTTCACCAATGTTCGTAACGCACTAATTCAACCAGAGGCTTACGAATCTTGGGACCAGGTTGGTCGGCAGGATAACCGAGCGGTGTAAAGATTACTGGCTCGACTTCTTCGGGCAGCTGTAGAACGCTGCGCGCAGCCTCAACATTGAAAGCCGCAATCCAACAGGTTCCCAATCCCAAGTTTGCAGCAGCCAAGATGAGGTGATCAGCTACGATCGCTGCGTCGATCAAGCGCGCATTGAAGCGGTCGCTTTCCCGAACCCATGCCTGCGAAGAGATCGCGCAGACAGCAATCACTAAGGAGCCGTAACTGAATAAGTGAGCTAAGTATGCTTCTGCCGGTTCGGACGA
>JAVHLI010000017.1:0-40429 GCA_031082185.1 bacterium
CAGCATGAGATCCTCCTGGGCGATCCGAAACCCATCGTTGGTGGACCGCATTACCTCAAGGCGGCGCTGACCCACCTCTGTCGCCGGGTCGGCTATCAGCACGCAGTAAGAGCGCGCCGGGCCGCGACCGACCCTGCCGCGCAGCTGGTGGAGTTGGGCCAGCCCGTAGCGGTCCGCGTCCTCGATGATCATGATGGAGGCGTTGGGAATGTCAATCCCCACCTCGATCACCGTGGTGGCCACCAGCACGTCAATCGTGCCGGCACGGAGGGCCTCCATTCGCTCCTCCCTCTGGGAAGGGGAGAGGCGGCCGTGCAATACGTCCAACCGTATGCCCTCGAGCGGCCCCGCCGCCAACTCGCGCGCCAGCTCGACCGCCGATCGCACCTGCACGGCCTCCGACTCCTCGATCAGCGGACACACCACGAAGGCCTGCCGGCCCGCAGCCACCTGATCGCGAACG
Organism: bacterium; assembly: GCA_031082185.1. Taxonomy (NCBI): domain Bacteria; species bacterium. The sequence goes on from JAVHLI010000017.1 coordinate 464, forward strand.
AAGGCGTATACCGCGGGCCTGGATGCGGTAGACCGCACCAGGGTCCTCACGGGATGGCGGCCGGGCGGCAACTCGTCCAGCACCGAGACGTCGAGGTCACCGTAGACCGTGAGCGTCAGGGTACGGGGGATGGGCGTCGCGGTCATCACCAGGACATCCGGGGCCAGGCCCTTCTGCCGCAACCGCGACCGCTGCATCACCCCGAACCTGTGCTGCTCGTCCACAACCGCAAGGCCCAGTCGCTCGAAGATCACCCCTTCTTCCAGCAGCGCGTGCGTGCCCACGATCACGCACCGGTCGCCGCGGCGCAACGCGTCCAGCGTCGCCGCCCGTTCCGAGGCGTCCACGCTGCCGGTCAGCAGGTGCACGCTCACCCCCTGGGGCGCCAGCAGGCGCGCCACGGTCAGGAGGTGCTGTCCGGCCAGGATCTCGGTCGGAGCCATCAGCGCTCCCTGGCTGCCGCCCTCAACGCAGGCCAGCAACGCCGCGGCAGCCACGACGGTCTTCCCGGACCCCACGTCGCCGTGCAGGAGCCGATTCATCGGCACCCCTCCACGCAGGTCGGAGAGGACCTCGCCGATGACGCGCTGCTGGGCGCCGGTAAGCGCGAACGGCAGCGATGCCAGGAGCCGGAACACCGCGCTTCCGAACGGCCGGTATGCCGCGCGCCTGGGTGTGTGGGCCACGGCGCGGCGCTGTTGCAGGATCCCGAGTTGCAGGACCAGCATCTCCTCAAAGGCCAGCCGGCGGCGGCCCGCGGCCTGCGCCTGCTCATCATCGGGAAAGTGCGCAGCCCACAGCGCCTGGTGCAGGTCGGGCAGGTGCAGGCGGCGGCGCAACTCCTCGGGTAGAAGCTCCGGCAGTTCGGCCGCGTACCCATCAAGCGCAGCGCGCACGATCGACCGCAGCGCTCGCTGCGGCAACCCTTCGGTCGAAGGATAGACGGGCACCAGCCGCCCGACCTGCCAGGGCTCGGCGCCCTCCTCCAGCACCTCAACCTCCGGCGACACGAACTGGAGCCCCCGGCCGAGCCGCTCGACCCGCCCGTATAGACTGACCTGCTGGGTGCGGGACAGACGCTGCCCGAGGTAGGGCTGATTGAACCAGACCGCGTGCGCGGCGCCGGTAGCGTCCACCACGCCGGCCCTAACCAGCGTGGTACCCCGTCGCGTCCGGACCGTCTGCACGCGCTCTATCCGAACGATGGCCACCTGATAGGCGCCCTCGGTCAGCCGACCGAGCGGCGTTGGGTTCCGCCGGTCCTCATGGCGACGGGGAAGGTGCAGGAGCAGGTCGTGCACCGTCGTGATGCCCAGCCGGGATAGCATGGCCGCCCGTGAGGGCCCCACGCCCCGCAGGTACTGCACAGGGCTGTGCAAATCCCTCCGGCGCTCCGATGCGGCGACGGTTGGTGGGTGGGTGGAAGCAACGTGACGCCTGGTCATAACTCACCGGCCTGGGTCCAGCCGCAGGTCTGGCTTCTTGTTCGTCGCCACGGTGGGCTCTCCTTGCACGGTTGCGGACCCGGTGGCCCTGTGCTAGAATCCGGCCGTCATCCAGACGCCGGATCACGGCACGCGAACTTGAGAGGTGTGTAATGGCACGACGTTGCACAGTCTGTGGAAAGGGGCCGGTGGCCGGGGGCAGCTTCAGCCATTCTCACGTGCGCACGCGGCGCCGGTTCCTGCCGAATCTTCAGAAGGTACGGATCAAGTTGGAAGGGGCCGAAAAACGGGTCCGGGTGTGTACGGCCTGCCTCAAGTCGCGGCGTGCCAGCCGCGTGAGATAACCACGATCTGATCCGCAGGGGGTCTTACGGCGCTTCCAGGATACGCCACAGCTCGTCGCGGTCGAGAGGCGCCAGCGCCTCGCTCCGGCCCCCGCGGATGATCGTGCGATCGCCCAGATCCAGGTGCCCGACGACCACCGCGGCTGTGCCCTCCTGCGCCAGCTCCGACAGAAGCCGGAGGGGGTCGGCGACGGCTATCAGCATGGCGCCGCTTCCGATCAGGCCCAACGGGTCGGCTCCGAGGGCCTGGCAAATCTGGCGGGTCTCGGGGAGCACCGGAACCGCATCGGCTTCCAGCCGGACCCCACAGCCAGATGCCTCGGCCATCTCCCAAACCCCGTTCAGCACCCCGCCCTCGGTCACATCATGCATCGCGCTCGCTCCGCACCTGGCACCCACGCGCCCCTCGGGCACAACGCTTATCAGGTCGAGAAACCCCCGAGCGCGATCAAGCACCGCCTCTCCCACCAGCGGTCTTAGGCGGTCGGCCAGATCGGCGGCCAGGATCGCCGTGCCCTCGATACCCGCACCCTTGGTTAGGACCACCGCGTCGCCGGGGCGGCCGCCCCCTGCGCTTACAAACCCGCCGGACGGGGCCCGTCCGATGGCCGCGCTCACGACCAGCGACCTGGTCAATCCCGGCGTCACCTCTGTATGCCCACCCATGATCTCAACCCCAACGGTCTGAGCCGCGGCACCGGCTTCGCGCATGATCCTGTCAAGATCCTCCTCAGCGCTGGCCTCGGCCAGCAGGAGGGTCAGCAGCAGGCCCACGGGCTCGGCGCCGGCGGCGGCCAGGTCATTGCACGCAACGTGCACGGCGAGCCGCCCCAGGTGTTCACTCGCGCCTGTGATGGGATCGCAGGTGGCAACACAGACCTCGGCGCCGAAGTCAATGACCGCGCAGTCGCGCCCGATCCCGGCGTGCTCAAGGATGTCGCGCCGATACCCCAGAAACGGAAAGACCCGGGTCCGCAGCTCGGCCGGTGAGAGCTTCCCGACCCTCATCTGGGTCGAACCGGTAGGGCGCGGTCGAAGGCCACCGAAGCCGCCAGGCCGGCGACGGTCCCGACCGAAACCTGAACAAGGTTGTAGGGCACCTCTACGAGGGCGGGCAGCACTCCCAGGCCAAGCAGGTAGGCCTGCGTCACGAAGTAGCCTACGACCATGATCAGCCCGCCGGCCATCATGCCGAACACCCTCGCAGCGATCCGGCTCCCTCCCTGAGAGCGCAGAAGCAGCAGCCCTCCAGCGGCAACCCCCAGAAGCACCGCCGCTGCCACGCGCACGGCAAAGGCTTCTGCCGTCAGCAGAACGACCGCGGCGATCGCCCCGGCACCCAGGCCGAATCGCCAGACCCCTGGGCTGACCGTCCGGGCCACCAGTCCTACGACCGCGCCCTCTAACCCTTTGATGACAAGCGTGAACGGCGCATATTGAGCGTAACCCAACGAGAGATCGGCCAGCGCCGAGCCGACCCCGCCTGAGAGGGCGCCTACCAACGGACCGAACAGCAGCGCCGACGCATAGACGCCGGCCTCGCCCAGATTGAAGAACCCCTTCGTCTGGGGTATGGGGAGGGCGAAGGTCCTCGTGACTACGAAGACAAGCGCCGTCATGACGCCTGATAGGGCGATTTCCCGCGCCTTCACTGTTGTGCTCCCTCGCGAACTACGCGTGGACCCTGGGGACGATGCTGACCAGACTGTTGAGCAGCCGGTGACTGACATCGAGCGCGTGGTAACCGTCCTCTGCGCTCACCCGAGGGCGGGCCTCTCCACGCACACATGCAATGAAGTGCTCGATCTCTGTGCGCAGGGGTTCCTCGCCGTCCAGCGAGATCCGCTGGTGCTCGCCGTTGAAGCGCCGTATGCTGATCGCCTCACGAAGGTAGTCGAGGTGGACGGTACGGTCGGACATCGTGACCTCGGTATCCACGGCCTTGACCGCGGCCACGCGGCTGGCAGTCAGCGTGATTCGGCAGCCGCTCTCCATCGTCAGGTGGCCCACCGCCAGGTCTTCGTGGCTGTTGTGTACGCACACCCCCACGCCGCCCACCTCGGCGACGCGGCCGGGCGCCAGCGAGAGCACGATGTCAATGTCGTGAATCATCAGGTCGAGCACCACGCCCACGTCCATGACCCGGTGCGGATCGTAGGGCCGCACGCGCCGCGCCTGGATGAAGAGCGGCTCTGAGACGATCTCGTGCATCCGATGGACTATCGGCTTGAACCGCTCAACATGCCCCACGAGCATCACCGTACCGCGGAGATCGTTGAGGGCAACCAGGCGCTCTGCTTCCTCAACCGTCGCGGTCATCGGCTTCTCCAGCAGCACGTGCACGCCGGCATCGAGGAAGTCACGGGCCACCCGGTAGTGGTGTATCGTCGGGACTACGACGCTGACGGCGTCCACCCGTCCGATCATCTCGCGGTAGTCCTCGTACCCCCTGACCTCGAAGCGATCCACCGCCGAGCGCACTTCCCTGGGGTCGAGGTCGGCGACACCGGTAAGCGCTACGCCGGGCAGCGATGCCAGAATGCGGGCGTGGTGCCGCCCCCACTGCCCCAGGCCGACCACGCCGATGCGGATCGGGAGAGCGCTCACCGCTGACCCTCGGGAAACGCGCGCACCGCGGACACTATCCTGGCCAGATCGTCCTCCACCAGTGATGGATGGACCGGAAGCGAGAGCACCTCGCCGGTGAGACGCAAGGCGTTTGGGTACGTGCCGTCCAAGCTCAACCGGCGATACGCCGGGGTTTGCGTGACCAGCGACGGATAGTACACCCTGGCACCGATCCCGGCACCGGCCAGGTGGGCAACCAGGGCGTCCCGGCCCTGCCGGACGCGCACGGTGTACTGATGGTAGACATGGCGCAGGCCGTCCGGCTCCACCGGCGGGCTCAGCCACGCAAGACCGCGCAGACCTTCCGTGAGCCGGCGCGCGTGTTCCCGCCGCTGCTGGTTGCGCCCCTCCAGGGCCGAAAGCTGCACAACGCCCATGGCCCCTGCCATCTCGGTCATGCGGAAGTTGTACCCAACGACCTCGTAGGCATACTCCGCCTCGCCACGTGGGTCCACCAGAAGGCGGGCCCGCCGGGCCACGGCCGGGTCGGCGGTGGTCAGAATCCCTCCCTCACCGGTGGTCATGTTCTTCGTCGGGTAGAAGCTGAAGATCGCAGCGTCCCCAAACGATCCCACCCGTCGGCCGCCGGATGCGGCGCCGTGCGCCTGCGCACAGTCCTCGATCAGCAGGGCTCCGTAGCGGTCGGCGAGCGCGCGCAGGGTCACGATGTCGGCGGGCAGTCCGTAGAGGTGCACCACAAGAATGGCACGGACCCCGCCGCGGCGCAGTTGATCCTCAACGGCGCCGGGATCGAGGTTGCACGTCTCAGGATCCACGTCCACGAAAACCGGAAGCGCGCCCACGTGGAGAACGGCGTTGCTGCTGGCCGCGAACGTAAACGGGGTCGTCACAACGCGATCACCGGGACCGATGCCCAACGCGAGCATCGCGACGTCCAGCGCGGCACTGCCCGACGAAGTGGCCACGGCGTGGGGGACGTCTATGTAGGCGGCGAAGGCCGCCTCGAACTCCGCGACCCGGCGGCCGGCAATAAGAACACCGGAGTCGAGAACCTCAAGGACCTGCCGTTTCTCTTCCTCGCCGATAATCGGTCGGGCGATCGAGATCGCCGCCGCGGTGCGTGGGGTCATGCATCACTCCCGATCGATTCCTGTGGGCCACGCCCCATCTTATAGTGTCCGGTAGGCAGGCGCAATCTTCTCGCACCCGGACCGCGGGACCACGGCCTCAGGAAGATGCCTCTTCCAGTTGGCCTTTGAGCCCGGCCAGCATGCTCTCGCAGTTCTTGCGCATCAAGACCTTCAACAGCGAACTGAGCAGGGCGCCCGCCAACGGGATGTCCAGCTCGAACTCGACCTCCATGCTCGTTCGGGTCCCCTCCGGCGTTGTCTCGAAACGCCACGATCCCTCGTACTTGTTGAAGTCCCCCAACCGCTGCCTGAATGTGCAGACGCGCCGCTCGTCATCCCACTCGTCCTCTTCAACCCACCGAATCCGCCGGCCCTGAACGCGCGCCACCCATTCGGTCACGGTACCGGTCGGCAGACGTTCGAGCACCACGACGCTCTCCAAATCCGGCATGAACTGCGGAAAGCGCTCAACGTCCTTGGCGAGCGCATAGACCTTCTCCATGGATGCCCTTATTACCGTAGACGCCTCGACGCTGGCCACGGTCCCGTCCTCCCATGGCGCCAGAACGGCGCCGCTTGTTCTACTTCGGCTTCCCGTACTTGGCCGCGAACTCCTCGTCGGACATCGAGAAGAACTCCTTGTTCATGTCAACGAACTGCTTCCACTGCTCCGGCACGTCTGCCTCGGCGAAGACTGCGGCCACGGGGCAGGCAGGAACGCAGGCCCCGCAGTCGATGCACTCGTCCGGATGGATGTAGAGCATATCGGTGCCCTCGTGGATGCAGTCCACCGGGCAGACCTCGACGCATGCCCTGTCCATAACGGTGATGCACGGCTCAGCGATAGTATAGGTCATGTACGCGCCTCCTTGCAGGGTGGTGGTGTGGAACTGTCTGACTCGACTCGCCTGGCGTATACCAGGAATCCGGTGTGGGCGACCATTCGGTGGGCCGGGCGCACGCTCAGCCCCTCCACGTTCCAGGGCCGCAGCAGGGACTCCACGGTCTCGATCAGCGCGAAGGCCCGGCTTGCGCCGAGCGCCTCCACGGTCCGCTGGACCTGCACGGTCGTGGGGAGATAGGACAGGAAGATCCCGCCGGGCCGCAGCCCGGCTATGGCCGGCCCCACGACCCGCCACGGTTCGGGCAGGTCCAGCACCAAGCGGTCCACGGGCGCATCCGGGATTCCGGTAGTTATGTCGTGCAGCCGCATTACGAGCGTGGGCGTATCGCCCATGTACCGTGCGATGTTCCTCGCAGCGGTCCGCTGGAACTCCTCCCTCACCTCATACGAGTAGACGCGGCCACCGGACCCTACGGCCTGTATGAGTGCCATCGTCAGCGCACCCGACCCCGTACCGGCCTCGGCCACCACGGCCCCCGGATAGATGTCTGCCAACATGAGAATCAGCGCCAGATCCTTCGGGTAGATCACCTGTGCTCCGCGGGGCATGTGCAGGACGTAGTCGGCGAGGGTCGCGCGGACCACGACCAGCCGCTCGCCGCGCGAGCTCTCGACGTGCACGCCATCCGGCCCTCCTATCAGGTCGGCGTGGGCGATCCGGCCTCCCCTTAGGTCGCTGGTTGCACCCTCCGCCAGCCAGATCAAGTAACTCCGCCGCTTGCGGTCCACGAGCATGACCGGATCCCCTGCTGCCAGCGTGCCGGTCGTCCTCATGGGTGGGAGGATGCCCCCGCGCTCTGACGCGCGGCTGCGCGCGCCGTCATGCGACAGAACGCGCAGACCTCCTCGGTCGTCGGCTGGTCGCATTGCCGGCAGGGATGAAGCACCGGGGGCCCGCCGGCGCGGAGCACCGGCGCCAGGCGATCAAGAAAGCCCCAGTAGAACGCCTGCTTGGTGCCGGCGGAGGCGGCCTCCAGACTGTTCAGTACCTCCTTGTGCAACAGCGACCGTGCCCCACGGCTGTGGGGGCACTCCTCGATCACGTAGTCAATCCCCCGCAGCAAGGCGTATGCCGCGCTCTCCCTCTCGGAGGTCCTGTAGAGCGGCTTCACCCTGCGCACCAAGTGAGGGTGCGTCTGCTCCAGGACCGGCGCCTGGCGCGCGAGCTGATCCATGTTCCAGTGCAGAAGATTACCCAACAGCACAGCGGCCTCATCGTCGAGGTTGTGCCCGGTTACGACGGCGGTAAAACCGCCGTCGCGGGCCAGCTTGTTGAAGAGGTAGCGCTTCGAAAGCCCGCATGCGGAGCAAGAATTCCGGCCGCTCGCCTTCGCCAGCGTGCCGATGTCCATCCCGTACTCCGCGCGCAGATCGGCCACGAGCAGCCGCGCCCCGCGCGCCCGGGCGAACTCCTCGGTCCTTGCGCGCGACTCCTGCGAGTAACCACCTATCCCAAGATCCACGTGCAGTCCCGTGGCGTCGTCGCCGCGGCGCAGCAGGATCTCCCACAACGCCAGGCTGTCCTTGCCGCCGGAGACGGCCACCAGGATGCGTTCCCCCGGCCTGAACATCCTCTGCGTGGTGATTGCACGATGGACCTGGGCCTCAAAGAACTCGAGGAAGTGCGGCGCGCAGTATGCGGCGCGATGTCGGCGCACCTCAACCGCGGCGGGCCCCCGACACTTCAGACAGCGCAAGGCGCCCCGTCCGTCGTTCCGCCCGAGATCACCGGGCGGATCTCGATCTCGTCCGCTTCGTCCACCTCGGAATCCGAGGTCAGCAGCGTATCGCCGCGGATCACCAGGTGGGCCTCAGGGTCAAGCCCCAGCTCGGCAAGAATCTGTGAAACCCTCCCCCGGCCCACAATCTCCAGATCGCGGCGCGGGTGGTGCAGCCGGATCTTCACGCCGTGACGCCCCTCGGCCGGACGTGCTCGCCCACCCAACGGACGATCTCCGCCAGGGAGGTGCCGGGGTTGAAGATCCGTCCGATGCCCGCTGCCACCAACCCTGGCATGTCCTCCTCGGGTATGATTCCACCGCCGAACACAACGATGTCCCCGACCCCTCGCTCCCGCAGCAGTGCCGCGATACGGGGGAAGAGCACGTTGTGCGCCCCGGAAAGTATGGACAGGCCGATGGCATCCACGTCCTCCTGGACCGCCGCGGCCACGATCATCTCGGGCGTCTGGTGAAGTCCCGTGTAGATCACCTCGTACCCGGCGTCGCGCAGCGCGCGTGCCACAACCTTGATTCCCCGGTCGTGGCCGTCCAACCCGGGCTTGGCCAGCAGGATGCGGGCGGCGCGTGCCATTGAGGCTCTCCTCTCAGCGGTGCACCACGCGATGATAGCGCGGGACCGGTACCCGGGTCAAACGACCGCCGGCTCGCGGTACTCGCCGTAGACACCCCGAAACACGTCGCAGATCTCACCCAGCGTGGCGTAGGCCCTCACGCACTCGAGGACGTGCTCCATCGTGTTGTCGTGCCCTTCCGCGGCCCTCCGCAGCGCGCTCAGGCAGCGATCCGCCCTCGCCCCATCCCGCCCGGAGCGCACTTCCCGTGTGCGGGAAACCTGCCGGAGCTCCACCTCGGGATCTATGCGCAGGGTCGGGATCACGGGTTCCTCTGCGACCGCGAACTCATTCACGCCCACGATGATCCGCTCGCGCCGTTCGACCTGCAGCTGGAACCGGTATGAGGCCTCGGCGATCTCGCGCTGCGGATACCCCGCCTCGACGGCGGCCACCATCCCGCCCAGATCATCAATCCTGCGAATGTACTCCCAGGCCGCCTCTTCCATCTGGCTGGTCAGCGTCTCAACGAAGTACGATCCTCCCAGCGGGTCCACCGTGGCCGGCACGCCGCTCTCATGGGCCAGGATCTGCTGGGTGCGCAGGGCGACGGTCACCGCCTCCTCGGTCGGCAGCGAATAGGTCTCGTCCATCGAGTTCGTGTGGAGCGACTGCGTGCCGCCCAGCACGGCGGCCAGCGCCTGGAGCGCCACGCGGGCGATGTTGTTCAGCGGCTGCTGCGCGGTCAGGGAGACGCCCGCGGTCTGCGCGTGGGTGCGCAGCCACCACGACCGAGGCTCCCTCGAACCGAACCGCTCGCGCATGATTCGCGCCCACATCCGGCGCGCCGCCCGGAACTTGGCGATCTCTTCAAAGAAATCGTTGTGAACGTCGAAGAAGAACGACAGCCGGGGCGCGAAGGCGTCCAGTTCAAGGCCCGCGGCCAGGCCGGCCTCAACGTAGGCGATGCCGTCCGAGAGGGTAAAGGCCAGTTCCTGCACCGCGGTGCTCCCGGCCTCGCGGATGTGGTACCCGCTGATGCTGATGACGTTCCAGCGAGGCAACTCCCGCGTCCCGAAGACGAGCATGTCCTGAATCAGCCGCAGGCTCGGGCGTGGCGGGACGATCCACTCCTTCTGCGCGATAAACTCCTTGAGCATGTCGGTCTGCGTCGTCCCGCCGAGCCTGTCGCGGGGGATGCCCTGCCTGTCAGCCATGGCAACGTACATCGCCAGCAGGATGTTGGCCGGGGCGTTGATCGTCATCGAGGCCGTCACCCGGTCCAAGGGGATGCCCTCAAACAGCACCTCCATGTCCGCCAGCGAATCAACGGCCACACCTTCGCGACCCACCTCGCCCAGCGCCCGAGGGTGGTCCGAGTCATATCCCATCAAGGTCGGCATGTCGAACGCGACCGAGAGGCCGGTCTGCCCGTGCTCTAGGAGGTAGTGAAACCGCCGGTTGGTGTCCTCGGCCGCGCCGAACCCCGCGAACTGCCGCATCGTCCACAGCCGGCCCCGGTACATCGTGGGGTGAATGCCGCGGGTATAGGGATACTCACCGGGCCTGCCCGGGCTCCCCGCCTCGGGCAATCCGGCCAGATCGTCCGCGGTGTACACCGCCTTGACCGGGATCCCGGAGGGCGTCTCCATCAGCGGCTCCCGCCGATGCTCCGGTCCAGCAGCTCTGCGATGTCCAACGGCCGGACGGCCGTCTCCCGCGCCGCGACCCCGTCCTCAATCATCAGCATGCAGAACGGGCAGGCGGTAGCAACAATCTGCGCCCCCGAGGCCACAGCCTGATCGGTGCGAGCGTGGTTGATCCGCTGGCCGGCTCGGTCCTCGGACCAGTAGAGCCCTCCGCCGGCCCCGCAGCAGAATCCGTTCTCGCGGCATTGGGACATCTCTACGGCCCGCACTCCGGGGATCGCGCGGAGCACGCGGCGCGGAGCGGCATACTCGCCGTTGTGCCGCCCCAGATAGCAGGGATCGTGAAAAGCGACGATGGAATCCATCGGTACCGTGGGTGCGATGCGCCCGGTCTCCACCAGGTGCGCGAGCAGTTGTGCGTGGTGCCAGACCTCGTATCGGCCGCCCATCTGCGGGTAGGTGTGCTTGAAAGTATTGTAACAGTGGGGGCAGACGGTGACGATCTTCTTCACCGCGTACCGGTCCAGTGTCTCTATGGTCTGCCGCGCAAGCGTCTGGAAAAGGTACTCGTTGCCCATCGCCCGCGCGGGATCCCCGGTGCAGGTCTCCTCGTCGCCCAGGATGGCCAGATCCACGCCGGCGGCGTGCAACACCCGCACCAGCGCCCGCAACGTCGAATGGTTCCTCTCGTTCAGGGCCGCCGCGCAGCCCACCCACAGCAGCCACTCGGCACCCTCCCCGCGCGGCAGCGATTTCACATCAATACCGGCCGCCCACGCCGTGCGCGCGATTCCGGCTCCGCGGAAGGGATGTCCCCTGGCTTCCAGGCTGCGCAGCGCCTCCCCCATCAGGTCGGGGACGACGGCCTCCTCCATGGCCAAGTACCGCCGCATCTCAACTATCTTGGGCACGTGTTCGATGAATACGGGGCACGCCTCCATGCAGGCCAGGCAGGTGGTACATCCCCACAGCGCCTCCGCCTGCACGACCCCACCGGCCAGTACCGGACCCGAGACCCCGCCGGAGCGCGCCATCTCATCGCGCAGGTCCAGGATCACCTGCATCGGGGATAGGAGCTTGCCGGTGGTGTTGGCAGGGCAGACGGCGGTGCACCGACCGCACTCCGTGCAGACGTCCAGGTCGAAGAGGTCCTTCCATGTGAGCTCCGAGAACGCAAACGCGCCGAAGCGTTCAACCTTCTCGAAGTCCACGAGGCGCGGGCTTCCCGCGTCCGCCAAGGGGCGCAGGTAGATGTTCACCGGCGCCAGCAGCAGGTGGAAAAGCTTGGAACGCGGGATATAGGCGATGAAGAGCATTGACAGCGCGAAGTGGACCCACCACAGGACCGCGTGGCTGCCCCGTATCGCGGTTGAGCTCATCCCCACCGCGCCTGAGAGGACCGAGATCTGGTACCCCACCGGTGACCAGGGACCCCATGGATCGCGGGTTCCGGCGATCCGCAATCCCTCAACCAGGAAACCGGTGAGAAGAATCGCCCCCAGGAACCAGAGAATGACACCGTCGGAGAGGATCCCGCGCCGCAGCCGCGGCGACCTGACAACGTAGCGCATCACCAGCGCCGCGGCCACGCCGGCGGTCGCTGCCGCGCCCATCAGATCCAGGGCCAGCGACTGGAAGTACAGGTAGAACGGCCCCCGCATGATCTGCAGCTTCAGGTCCGCCTGGACCAGAACCACCAATGTCCCGACCAGTAGGAACGCAAATCCCCAGAACAGAGCCAGGTGGTAGATCCCGGAGGTGCGATCGGCGAGCAGCCTCCCGTGGGCGGCCACGTGGAGCAGGACCGAGCGCAGGCGAGGCCAGATGGGCGTGAGGCGGTCCACCGGCTGGCCCCTTCGCCACATACGGAAGTGTTGGTAGAGGCCGTGTCCGAAGGCAGCGATGGCTGCGGCGGCCAGCAGGTACATGATGACCACGCCGATCTGAGGGATGTTCCAGTAGATTTCGCGAGTTGGGACCAACGGGTCCATGGCTGCGGGCTACAGGCCCTTGAGCTCCTTGATCTTGGCGATCAGGGGCGGTACGACCTCCCGGAAGTCGGCGACGATGCCGAGGTGGGCAACCGAGAAGATCGGCGCCTCCGGGTCTCGGTTGATCGCGACGATCATGCGCGAACCGGACACGCCTGCCACGTGCTGCGTGGCCCCTGAGATGCCCACTGCCACGTACAGGGCCGGACGGATGGTCTTGCCGGTCTGGCCCACCTGCCAGCTCAGCGGCACCCACCCGGAATCCGCGGGCGGCCGGGACGCTCCCACAGCCCCTCCCAGCGTAGACGCCAGCTCGCCGAGTTGGGCAAAGCCCTCGGGCCCTCCCATACCGCGCCCACCGCCAATGACGACCTGCGCGTCTTCCAGGCCAACATCCGACTGCTCGCGCAGCACCTGGCGCACGCGCGTCGGCAGGTCACCGGGGTCCATCTCAACCGTCAGGTCCTCCACGGTTCCAGCCACCGGAGATGGAGCCGGAACGTCGAGCGACCTGGGCTTCATCGAGAACACCGCCGGCCTGCGGGTTACCGCCATGGTCGCCACGGCCCGGCCTCCGTAGACCTGCCGCCGCGCAACCACGGCACCGTCGCCGGAAGCGAGCTCAGAGCACTCCGTTACCAGGGCCGCCCCGAGCCTCCAAGCGAGCCGGGCGGCGAGGTCGCGGCCCATTGTGTCGGCGCTGATAAGCACGACCTCGGGACGCTCGATCCGCGCCACCTGTTCGATCACCCGCAGGTAGGCATCTGACTCCCCCGCGGTCAGGAGCGGGTGGTCCACCCGGAGCACCCGGGCCACGCCGTGCCTGTGCAAAGCCTGGGGCGCATCGACCAGACCAGGCCCGGACCCCAGCAGCACGGCGGTCACGCCCAGGCCGAGCGGTCCACTAATCGCGTGCGCGCCGGCGACCAGTTCGAGACTGGACCGGCTCAGCGTGCCGTCAGGCGCAGTGGCAACTACCAGGATGTCAGGCATCTCTCCGCTCCTCTGTTTACAGCAGTTTCTGGTCGCGTAGCCGCTGAACCAGTGCCTCCACCTGCTCGACCGGCTCGCCGGTCAGGAACTCGCAGCGCGACGTGCGTTCGGGCACCACCACCCCGCGCACCTCGACTCCTGCGCCGACATCACCGGCAGACGCGGGGGTGAGATCTCCGGGCGACCAAGTTTGAACCGGCTTACGCTTGGCCGCCATTATGTCCTTGACCTTGGGCAGGCGGGGGCGATTGGACTCGTCGCTCGTAACCGACAGCACGGCGGGCAGGCGCACCTCGACAAGATGGTGCCCGTCCTCCACCAGGCGCCTTACCAACGGCGCGCCGTCTCCTGCCTCGATGCGGGATACGAAGGTTACGCAGGCGGCGCCCAGGTCCTCGGCCAGCAGAGGAGCCACCACGCGCTCCGCCCAGTCCGCGGACTCGCACCCGGTCAGGATCAGGTCGGTCGGTCCAATCCGCCGGATTGCCGCGGCGAGCGTGCGGGCCTTCTCGGCCCCGGAGAGCTCCGGCGCCCGGGGATCGTCCACCACGATCGCCTCGTCCGCGCCCATGGCCAGCGCCAGGCGTATCGCCTCGCTGACCGCGGCCGCCGGGCCCAGGGTGAGCACCTTCACCTTGGCTCCCGAGGCGTCCTTGAGCTGGAGGGCCACCTCCAGCGCATTCTCGTCGTAGGTGGAGATCACCAGCGGGCGCCCATCGCGCACCTGCCTCTGCGTGCCCGGATCTACGGCGAAGTCCCGTATCGGCAGTTCAGGGTCCACAACCTGCTTCAAGCAGACGACGACGTCCATCACGCCTCCCTGTTCAGGATCTGGCCGGCAGATGCCGTGAGATGACCAGCCTCTGGATTTCGGAAGTGCCCTCGTAGATCTCGGTGATCTTGGCGTCGCGGAAGTAGCGCTCTACCGGGTAGTCCTGGGTGTACCCGTACCCGCCGAAGAGCTGCACGGCTTTATGCGCGGCCCACATCGCCGTCTCTGAGGCAAACAGTTTGGCCATGGCCGCTTCCCTGGTGCACGGAAGTCCCGCGCCGCGCAAGGCAGCGGCGCGATGTGTGAGCAACCGCGCGGCCTCCAGCCGCGTCGCCATGTCGGCCAGCGCCCACCGGACGGCTTGGAACTCGCCGATGGCCCTGCCGAACTGCCGGCGCTGCTGGACGTACGCCGCCGTCTCTTCCAGGCAGGCCCGCGCGATGCCCAGCGCCTGGGCCGCGATGCCGATGCGGCCGCCGTCCAGGGTGGCCAGGGCAATCCGCCCGCCCTGCCCCCGCTCCCCGAGCAGGTTCCCCTCCGGCACGCGGCAGTCGTCGAGAACGATCTCGGTGGTGGATGAGCACCGAATACCCAGTTTCTTCTCGATCTTCCCAACGGCCACACCCGGGAAGGACCGTTCAACCAGAAACGCGGACAGGCCACGGGCGCTGGCTTCGGGCTCCGATCGCGCGTAGACCAGGCAGAGGTCCGCCTCCGCGCCGTTGGTCACAAAGGCCTTGGTTCCGGATAGCCGCCACTGTCCGTCGCGCAGCACCGCCGTGGTGCGCAGCGACATGGCGTCCGAGCCGGAGGATGGTTCGGTCAGGCAGTAGCAGCCGAGCACGCGCCCCGAAGCGAGATCAGGGAGGTAGCGCTGCTTCTGCGCCTCGCTGCCCCAGCGCAGAATCGGCTCGCACACCAGCGAGTTGTTCACGGTTACGATCGTCTGGAAGCCCGCGCACGCCCTCGCCAGTTCCTCTTGGGCGACGACATAGGCGAGCGGGTCCATGCCTGCGCCGCCGTAGTCCTCGGGCACGGTCATGCCCATCAGACCCAACTCCGCGGCCCGCTCCACCGCCTCCCGTGGGAACCGGGATTGCTGGTCGAGGTCGGCCGCGATCGGCAGCAGTTCGCGGGTGGCGAACTCCCGGACCATCGCTTGAATCATCCGGTGTTCGTCGGATAGCAGAACGGCCATCCAGCCCTCTCAATCCCCCATGTGACTGTTCTGCGCGGTGCCCGGCCCCCTCCTGCCTTGCTACTGGTACTCGTAGAAGCCGCGCTTGCTCTTCCGCCCCAACCATCCGGCCAGCACCATCTGCCGCAGCAACGGCGGGGATGCGTAGCGGGTGTCCTTGAACTCGGCGAACATCGCCTCGGCGATGTAGTACGTCGTGTCCAGGCCGACGAAGTCCAGCAGCGTGAGGGGCCCCATGGGATGGCCCAGCCCGAGCGTAATCGCGGAGTCAATGTCCTCCCGCGAGGCGACGCCCAGTTCGAGGGCGCGTATCGCGTCCAGCAGGTAGGGTATCAGCAGCCGGTTCACGATGAAACCCGGTGTGTCCCTGGCTACCACCACGGTCTTGCCCAACGACTGGGCGAAACCGCGCATCGCCGCCACCACCTCGTCGGAGGTGCGAAGCCCCTTCACTATCTCCACGAGCGGCATCACCGGCACCGGGTTGAAGAAGTGCAGCCCCACCACGCGCTCCGCTCGGCCGGTCGCCGCAGCCATCTCGGTGATCGAGAGCGACGACGTGTTGCTGGCCAGGACGACCCCCGGCGCCACCAACCGGTCCAGTTCCCGAAGGAGCGCCTTCTTGTCGTCCATCTGCTCCAAGATCGCCTCAACCACCAGGTCCACGCCGACCAGGTCCGCCAGGACCGTGGTCCCCTGGATCCGGCCCAGGGCGGCGTCGCGGCCGGCCTCATCCAGCTTGCCGCGCTCGACCGCGCGCTGCAGCGAGCCGCGCAGCCGCGCCATCCCCTTGGCCAGCAGTTCGTCGTTGATCTCGCGCACGACCACCTCGTACCCGGATCGCGCCGCCGCCTCCACAATGCCGACCCCCATCAACCCGCACCCCACGACGCCTACGCGACGAATCATCGGCTCCTCCTTTGTCGCCACCGCTGTCGGTCACCGCCGTCAACCGGCGATCACCCTCTGATGACACCTCGAATTACCGGCGCCTCCTCCGGCGCGCTCTCCGCTATCGCGAAAGCCGCGGCCACCTCACGGGCCGCGGCAACTCCGGCATCCTCGGACCTGGCATGGACCGTCGCAAGGGACTCTCCGGCCTTGACGGCAACGCCCGCGGGCCGCTCGATCACCACACCGACCGCCGGGTCAACGGCCTCGCCCTTGCGGGTTCGCCCGGCGCCCAGTTGCATCGCCGCAAGCCCGACCGCCTCGGCATCAATGCCGGCTACGACGCCGGAGGCAGACGCGGGTACCGGCAGCCGAAGGGGCGCCGAAGGCAGCCGTCCCGGATCCCCGACGACCCGTACGTCGCCGCCCTGCGCGCGAACGAGCGCCTCGAACTTCCGCAGCGCGTCGCCGCTCCGCAGGCGCCGCAGCAGCTCTTCGCTGCCTTCCTCGGGCGAGGCCGCCCGTCCTCCCAGCACCAGCATCCACCCGCCCAGCGCCAGGCAGAGCGCCTCCAGGTCGCCTGGGCCCTCGCCGCAGAGCGTTGCGATCGCCTCGGCTACCTCGAGCGCGTTGCCGACCGCCCGGCCCAACGGGTGGTCCATCGCGCTTATCACCGCGGCGGTACGCCGGCCGGCAGAGCAGCCGATCGCGACCATGGCCTCCGCTAGGATTCGGGCCTCGGCCTCGGTCTTCATAAACGCCCCGCGCCCGCACTTCACGTCCAGCAGGATCGCGGACGCTCCGGCGGCCAGCTTCTTGGACATGATGCTGGAGGCGATCAGCGGCACGCTGTCAACGGTGGCCGTCACGTCGCGCAGCGCGTAGAGCCGGGCGTCCGCCGGCACCAGCGCGGCGCTCTGGCCGGCTATGGCGCACCCTATGCGCTCGACCTGCTCCACGAACGCCGCCTCGGAGAGCGCCGTGTTGAATCCTGGGATCGCCTCCAGCTTGTCCAGCGTCCCACCGGTGTGACCCAGGCCTCGCCCGGACAACTTAGGAACCGGCACCCCGGCCGATGCCACAAGGGGAACCAGCACCAGCGAGGTCTTGTCGCCCACGCCACCGCTGCTGTGCTTGTCCACGGCGCGACCGGCGAGCGATCCCAGGTCGAGCGTCTCACCCGACCGCACCATCGCATCCGTGAGCGCGGCCGTCTCTTCGGGAGTCATCCCGCGGAAGTAGACCGCCATCAGGAAAGCGGCCATCTGGTAGTCGGGGACCGAGCCCCCAACGAAGCCGCCCACCAGCCAGGCGATCTCGCCCGCGGAGAGGGCCGCGCCGTCGCGTTTCTTTTGGATCAGGTCGTAGGCACGCATCGGAACACGCATAGGAGGCCGGCGATTCACGCGCGCAGGGTCGCGATGATGCGCCGGGTCAACCGAACGAACCTGGGCTCGAGATCGCGCGCCACGGCGAGTACCTCCTCGTGCGAGACCTGGCCAACGACCTCGCCGGTGGCCATGTCGGTGATCGCGGTCAGCCCCAGCACGCGCATCCCGGCATGCCGCGCCACGATCACCTCGTGCACCGTGGACATCCCCACGGCATCCGCCCCCCAACGGGTCAGCATCCTCAGCTCCGCCGGGGTCTCATAGGACGGTCCGGTGACGCCGACGTATATCCCCTTGCGCAGCGGTATGCCGAGATCGAGGGCCGCGGCCTCGGCCACCGCGATGAGCTCCTTGTCGTACGCGGCGGACATGTCGGGAAACCGCGGGCCCAACTCGGCATCGTTGGGTCCGATCAGCGGGTTGGCGCCCATGAAGTTGATGTGGTCGGAGATCACCATCAGGTCCCCGGTGTGCCACTGCCGGTTGAGCCCGCCGGCGGCGTTGCTCACCACCAGGATCCGGGCGCCCAGCGCGCGCAGCACGCGCACCGGGAAGGCCGCCTCGGCCATCGTGAGGCCTTCGTAGAAGTGCGCCCGGCCCTGCATAACCGCAACCGAGCGGCCCTCCAGGGTACCCACGACCAGCCGCCCGGCGTGCCCTTCGACGCCGGGGCTAGGGAAGTGCGGGATCTCGCCGTAGGCGAGGATGGCGTCGGCGGAGACTTCATCTGCCAACGCCCCTAATCCCGACCCAAGGATCACTGCCACCTCCGGTGCCCTTGCCGCATGGCGCTGCACCGCCTGCGCCGCCTCTCTCGCGCGCGCCGCCCAGTTCATCCGTGTCCCTCCTCCAATGCCGTCCAGAAGCTCTTCCCCGGCCCACTCCAGGGTACTGCAAAGGCCTCGGCCACGGTGGCGGCCAGATCGGCGAAGCTCTCCCGCACCCCCAGCCGGCGGCCAGGGGGTAAGCCGGGCCGCCACGCCAGCAGCGGGACCTGCTCGCGCGAATGATCGGTGCTCGGCGTGGTCGGGTCGTTGCCGTGGTCGGCGGTGATCACCACCAGGTCGCCGCTCGCGCAAACCCCCAGGATCTCGGGCAGGCGCGCATCAACGGCTTCGAGGTGCCGCGCAAAACCCTCGGCGTTGTTCCGATGGCCGTAGACGGTGTCCAGTTCCACCAGGTTCGTGAACACCAGCCCGTGCTCCATATCCCTGACCGAAGCGACGGTCTGGGTGATGCCGTCGGCGTCGTCGTGCGTGTGCACGGAGCGTGCCAGGCCGCGGCCGGCGAACAGGTCCTCGATCTTCCCGACGCCCACCACCGGAATGCCCCGGTCGGCCAGCGCGTCGAGCACCGTCGGACCCACCGGCGGCAGTGAAAAATCACGGCGGCGGTCGGTGCGCACGAACGCGCCCGGCTCACCCACAAACGGCCGCGCTATTACCCGGCTGACGGCATGCTTGCCCGCCAGCAGCCCGCGGGCGATCCGGCACCACTCGTAGAGCTGCTCGACCGGCACGACCGCTTCGTGAGCCGCGATCTGGAACACGCTGTCGGCCGATGTGTACACGATCGGCGCCCCGCTGCGCAGGTGCTGTGGCCCCAGGGTCTCGATGATCTCGGTACCCGAAGCCGCCACGTTGCCCAGCGTCCCCCGACCGATCTGCCGCTCAAATGCCCGTATCAGGTCCGCGGGAAATCCCTCCGGATAGGTGGGAAAAGGCCTCCGGACCACCAGCCCGGCCAGCTCCCAGTGCCCAGTGGTCGAGTCCTTGCCCGGGGAGCACGGACGCAGAACACCCACGGCCGCCTCGTGGTCGCCAACAGGGGTCACGCCTGGGATCGCGTCCAGCACTCCCAGCCCCAGGCGCTCCAGCAAGGGCAGGCGCAACCCGCCGACCGCCCGCGCCGTGTTGACCAGCGTGTTGCTGCCCTCGTCGCCATAGGCGGCCGCGTCGGGCAGGGCGCCGATCCCGCACCCATCGAGCACAAGGACGACAGCCCTCATGGCGCGGCGCGCCCGATCGTCATCTGGTCGCGTGGATGGGCACGGCGGTAAACTTCGCGCAGCCGCGAGCGGGTCAGGTGCGTGTAGATCTGGGTCGTGACGATGCTGGCGTGGCCCAGCATCTCCTGCACCGCGCGCAGGTCCGCGCCGCCGTCGAGCAGGTGCGTGGCGAACGAGTGGCGCAGGGTGTGCGGGCTCAACGGCTTCCGGATTCCGGCCCGCGCGGCATAGCCCTTCAACACCGCCCAAACGCTCTGCCGCGTCAGCCGGCCGCCCCGCCTGTTTAGGAACAGGGCCGTCCCGGCGCGGCGTCCGGCAAGCGCGGGACGCGCCAGGACCAGGTAGTTCCTCGTCGCGTTGACCGCCTGCGATCCTATGGGCACGATGCGCTCCTTGGATCCCTTGCCCACGCACCGGACGTACTCCATGGACAGGTGTACGTCGCCCGCGTCCAGGGCCACGAGTTCACCGACCCGCAGCCCGGCCGCGTAGAGAATCTCCAGAATGGCCCGGTCGCGCAGCGACGCCGGGTCCTCTCCGCGCGGCTGGCTCAGGATCCTCTCAACCTCGTCCACGGTCAGGACGGCGGGCAGCCGGTGCGCGCGCCTGGCCGGCGACAGATCGAGCGCGGGGTCGTCCGCGATCTGCCCTTCCCTCAACAGGAAGGCTGTCCAGCCACGAATGGCCGCCAGGCGACGCGCCACAGTGCTGGGCGCGAGGCCCCGCCGGCGCAGGGAGAGCAGATACAGGGTGAGCGTCGAGCGACGCACGGCGGTGGGCTCGGTCACGCCGCGCCGCGCAGCGAAGGCCGAGAAATCCGCCAGGTCCCGAGCATAGGCCTCGACCGTGTTCCGGGCCAGGCCGCGCTCGGCCAGCGCGTAGTTCAGATAGGCCTCGCCGGCCGCTTCCATGGCCGGCGGCCGGCCCTCATCCCCGCTCATTCCTCACCGGCGGCGCTCCGTTCCAGCGCGGCGCGCACGAACGCGCCGTAGAGCGGATGCGGGCGGTTGGGCCGGGACCGGTACTCGGCGTGGAACTGCGTCCCCACGAACCAGGGGTGATCGGGCAACTCGATTATCTCCACCAGGTCCTGTTCCGGGAAGATGCCTGTAACCCGCATCCCGCGCTCTTCCAGGATCTGCCTGTACGCATTGTTCACCTCGTACCTGTGGCGGTGACGCTCCCCCACCTCTGATACGCCGCCGTATGCCTCGAAGGCGCGGGATCCAGGCGTGATGCGGCAGGGATACCGCCCCAGCCGCATCGTGCCGCCCTTATCGGCGATTCCTCGTTGCTCGGCCAGCAGGGAGATAACCGGGTGAGGCGTCTGCGGATCAACCTCGGTGGTGTTGGCTCCTTCCAGCCCGCAGACGTGCCGGGCAAACTCGACCACGGCCCACTGGAGACCGAAGCAGATGCCCAGGAACGGGACCCCCTCCTCGCGCGCGTACCGGATGGCCCGCACCTTGCCCTCAACCCCCCTTGCCCCGAAGCCGGGACACACCAGCAGCCCGTGCAGGGGGGCGAGTTGGGCGGCCAGGTCGGCATCTCCCCAGCCCTCGATCTGCTCGGAGTCCAGCTTCGTTATCTCCACGCCGCAGTCGTTGGCCACCCCGCCGTGCCGCAGCGCCTCGACGATGCTGACATAGGAGTCCTCGACCCCCATGTACTTGCCCACGAGACCGATGCGCACGTTGCGCTGCGGATGCAGCACCCGGCCGACGATCGCGCGCCACTCCGCCAGATCGGGCTCGGGCAGGTCGAGCTCCAGCCGCCGGAGGATGATCCGGCCCAACCCTTCCTCCTCCAGGATCAGAGGCACCTCGTAGATGCTGCGCGCGTCGATTGCCTGGATGACCGCTTCGGGTTCGACATCGCAGAACAGCGCGATCTTCTCCTTGAGTGCCCGGCTCAGCGGCCGCTCCGTCCGGCAGACGATGACGTCGGGCTGGATGCCGATGCTGCGCAGCTCCTTCACGCTGTGCTGGGTCGGCTTGGTCTTCAACTCGCCGGCGGCGCGCAGGTACGGCACCAGCGAAACGTGTATGTACATCACGTTCTGCTCGCCCGCGGTACGGCGGAACTGCCGGATCGCCTCCAGGAACGGCAGGCTCTCTATGTCGCCGACGGTCCCGCCCACCTCGGTGATGAGAATATCGGCCCCGGTGGCGGCGGTCAGCGAGCGGATCTCGTCCTTTATCTCGTTGGTCACGTGCGGGATCACCTGGACCGTGCCTCCCAGGTATTCCCCGCGGCGCTCGCGCGCGATGACCGCGTTGTAGATCTTCCCTGTGGTCGTGTTGTTGGCGCGGCCCAGGTTCTCGTCTATGAAGCGTTCGTAGTGACCCAAGTCCATGTCGGTTTCGGCGCCGTCGTCGGTCACGAACACCTCACCGTGCTGGTGTGGGTTCATGGTGCCGGCGTCCACGTTGACGTACGGGTCGAACTTGAGCATCGTCACCCGCAGCCCGCGGCTCTTCAGCAGCCGCCCGATCGAGGCCGCGGTTATTCCCTTGCCCAGCGCGGAGGCTACGCCTCCGGTAACGAAGATGTACTTAGTCACGACCTTCCTCCTCAGGCCCTTCTTGGCGTCGCGCCTGCCGCGCGCTTGCGCCGCGCCTGCGCCAGCAGTTCGGTGGCGTACTCGCGGGCGATCGGCGTCGGCATGCGGCCCGACAGCATCCTGGCGGTTTCCTCGACGCGATCCTTGCCGGCCAGCGCCTGGACCTTCACGATCGTGCGGCCGCGGATCACCTCTTTCGTGACCCAGTAGTGCTGCTCACCCAAACTGGCGATCTCGGCCAGGTGCGTGATGCACAGCACCTGGCGGGTCCGCGCCGCGGCCATGAGCACCTGCCCAACCGCGCCGGCTGTCCGTGCGCCGATCCCGGTCTCAACTTCATCGAACACCACGACCGGCACGTCGCCCGACGCGGCCAGCACGTGCCGCAGCGCCAGCATCACCCGCGAAAGTTCCCCGCCCGAGGCGACCTTCGACAGCGGCCGCGCCTCCTCACCCGGGTTCGCGGCCAGCAGGAGCTCCACCCTGTCGATCCCCGAGGGCCCCACGGCCACGCGATCCTCACCGATGGGCAGCCCGTTGGGATCGGACTCGCGGCCGAGGCCCACCGTCAGTCTGGCGCGCTTCAGGTCCAGCATGCCGAGCTCGCGCGCCACGCTCGCCTCGAGCCGGCCCGCGGCCTCGCTGCGCATCCGGGAGAGACGGGTGCAGCGCTCAACCAGCTCGCGCTCCAGCGTCTCCAGTTCCGGGCCGATTTCCGGCACGCGGGCATTGCTGGCATCGAGCTTCGCCAGCTCAGCGGAGGCCTGCTCGCGCACCGCCAGGATCTCTCGCAGCGTTCCCCCATACTTCCGCCGGAGGGTCTGGAGCAGGGCGAGGCGGCCCTCGACGGCCTCCAGCTCCTCGGGCCGGTCCTCGATCCGGATGCGGTAGTCGGTCAGCGCGCGCGCCACGTCGGCAAGCTCGCTGGCCAGCGACTCAATTCGCTCGGCGAGCGGTCCGAGTGTCGGATCGATCGCCACCACGTCCCGCAGCGCCGCACGGGCCTGTCCGAGACGGTCCACGGCGGCGCCCTCCTCGGCTTCATACAGCGCCGCGTGTGCGCCGGCCGCGGCCTGTGCCAGCCGTTCCGCGTTCGCCAGCCGCGCGCGGCGGACCGCCAGCGCCTCCTCCTCCCCGGGCTGCACCCGTGCGGCGTCGATCTCCTGCTCCTGATGCCGCAGCAGGTCGATCCGCCGCAGGCGCTCGCGCTCGCTGGCGACCAGTTCCTCCTGCTCTGCGCGCAGAGCCCTCCGCCGGGCGACCCGGGTAGCGATCTCCGCCCGCAGCGAGACCAGCGTCGCGCCGCCGAATGCGTCCAGCACGTCGAGATGGGTCTGCGGCCGCAGCAGCCGCTGGCTCTCGTGCTGTCCCATCACCTCGATCAGCATGTCGCCGAGATCCCTCAGCATGCTGATGGTGGATGGCCGGCCGTTGATCCACCCCCTGGACCGGCCGTCCGAGGCGATCTCGCGCGTCACGACCAGCTCATCGTCCGTCATGCCCTGTTCGGTCAAATACTTACGCACCGCCGAATCCTGGTCAACGGCGAAGCGGGCATCGACCTTCGCCGCACTCGCGCCGGTGCGGACCAGATCGCCGCCCACACGCGCGCCCAGCGCAGCGGTCAGCGCGTCCACGATGATGGACTTGCCGGCGCCCGTCTCCCCGGTCAGGACGTTCAGACCAGGACCGAACTCGATGGCCGCGGACTCGATCACGGCGAACTCCTGGATCCGCAGCTCCAGCAGCACTAGCGCTCTCCCCACCCCAGCTTCGTCCGCAGTACGCCGTAGAAGCTCCGGGTGCCCAGCCGTACGAGCCGGGTCCGCAGGGCCGCGCGCCGGATCACAACCCGCTCCCCCACAGACAGCGGGTGGCTCTCCTGACCGTCCACGTTCAGCCGCACGTCTTCGGTAACACCCGCGGCGGTCTCGACGGCAATGGTGGCATCACCCGAGACCACCACCGGGCGTGCGGTGAAGGTGTGGGGACAGATCGGCGTTATCACGATCACGTCCACCTGGGGATGGACGATGGGCCCGCCCGCCGACAGCGAGTAGGCCGTGGAACCTGTCGGCGTGGCCACGATGACCCCGTCGGCCGGATAGGTCGAGAGGTGCTCGCCGTTCACCCATGTGGTTACGCGCACCAAGCGGGTGAGACCGGCTTTTGAGACCACCATGTCGTTTAGCGCGAGAGCGCGCTCGCGCACGCCGGCCTCGCCCACGATCTCCGCCTCCAGCATCGTGCGCTCATCAATCGCAAAGCGGGCCGAGGTAATCTCCTCCACGGCTTCCGGCAGCTCATCCAAAGGCAGCTCCGCCAGGAAGCCAAATCCGCCCGTGTTCACAGCCAACATGGGCACACGGCCCCCGACCAGGCGCGCCGAGGAGAGGATCGTACCGTCCCCGCCCAGGACGATGAGCAGATCGCTATCCTCAACCAGGGCCGGGTCCGCTGCCGCCAGGTCGGGCCAGCCGGCGCCGGATGCGACTGAAGCGCTCACCTTAACGGCAACGCCCCGGGCGAGCAGACGCTCGACGGCTTCGTGCAGCAAGGCGGCCGCCTGCGGCTGACCGCCAAACCGGGCTGGATTGACCAGGATTCCAATCCGCATCAGGCCCCTCCCCCTACCGGGCAACGCACCACGCCGAGGATCTCCTGTTCAAGATCATCGGCGCTGCCTTGGTCCGAGTTGCGGAGTGCCACGAAAAACTCCCGGTTGCCCTGCGGGCCGAGGATCGGGGATGCCACCATGCCTTCCACGGCGAGCCCCATCTCACGGGCACCGCTCGTGAACCGTCGTAGAACCGCCTCGTGCACCGCGGGATCGCGCACCACCCCGCCCGGCGCCGCACGCGGCCCGGCCTCAAACTGCGGCTTCACCAGAACCAGAATCCGCCCGCCGGGCCGCACCAGCCGCGATACCGCCGGCAACACCTTCAGCGCCGAGATGAAAGAACAGTCCACGGTGGCCAGGTCGGCCGCCTCGGTTAGATCCCCCGGCTCCAGCCGCGCGGCGTGGCGGCCTTCCAGGACGGCCACACGGGCGTCCTGCCTGAGCCGCCAGTGAAGCTGCCCCCGGCCCACGTCCACGGCATGGACGCGCGCCGCCCCACGCTGCAGGACACAGTCGGTGAACCCGCCGGTGGACGCGCCCACATCCAATACAATCAGGCCTGAGGGATCGATCCCGAACGCGTCCAGGGCCGCGGCCAGCTTGATGCCCCCGCGGCTCACGTACGCCGGCGTCCGCGACCGGCGCTCCACGCCGGCATCCTCTGCCACCCGGGTACCGGGCTTGTCGAACCGCCGCCCCTCCACGAAGATCTCCCCGGCAAGGATTGCGGCTTCGGCCTGGTGCCGGCTGGGCGCGAGCCCCCGCGAGGTCACCAGCAGATCCAACCGCATCCGCCCCGCACCCACGCTAACCCTCCCGGACCAGCAGCGTGTGCGCCAGGCCGCGCAGCACGTCCGCCGATTCCCCCCATCCAGCCAGAGCCGCTATCGCCAGACCGGTCTCCTCCTGGGCGACGGCGCTCGACCGCTCGAGGCCAAAGGCAAGAGGAAAAGTGAGCTTGTCGCCGGTAGCGTCACGGTGGGTATCCTTACCCAGCACCCCGCTGTCGCCCGTCTCGTCCAGGATGTCATCCACGATCTGAAAAGCCAGGCCCAGGTGCTCGCCGCACGCGGTAAGGTCGGCGAGCTGCAGAGCGGTGGCCCCAGAGAGGATCGCGCCCGAGCGCACGCAGGCGCGTATCAGCGCGGCGGTCTTCCACCGGTGAATCAGGTACACTCCCTGCCGGCGGTCCGCCGGCCACGCCCCAAACCGCCCCAGGGACGGCCGGCCCTCGGCCAGCAGGTCCAACACCTGCCCGCCCACCATCCCTTGAGTCCCGATGGCTGCGGCGATCTCCTGTATGGCACGTAACGTTGCCGCGGCTCCGGCGCGCTCGGCCGTTCGTGCGGCCAGCTCAAAGGCCAGCGCGTGGAGCGCGTCGCCCGCCAGGATGGCAAGCGCCTCGCCAAACGCCACGTGGCAGGTCGGTATCCCGCGGCGCAGGGCTGAGTCGTCCATGGAGGGCAGGTCGTCGTGGATGAGTGAGTAGGTGTGTATGAGTTCCACCGCGCAGGCCACGGGCAGGACCGACTCAATGTCCCCGCCCACGGCCTCGGCGGAGGCCAGTACCAGCAGCGGCCGGATCCGCTTGCCCCCGGCGAATAGACTGTACCGCATCGCCTCGTGCAGGGGGCCGGGAAGAACTCCATCCGGAGGCATTACGGCCTCCAGCGCGGCCTCGATGCGCGGGCCGCGGGCCGCCAGGTAGGCCGCGGAATCACCCGGCACAAATCCCCTCGCGGACTATCGCACCGAGCACGCCGTTGACGAACCGCCCGGAGGAGCCGGTGCCGTACCGCTTGGCAAGTTCCACGGCCTCGCTGATGACCACGCCGGGAGGGGTTCCCAGGTGCCTGATCTCATAGAGGGCCATCCGGAGGATCACGCGATCCGCGCTGGCCAGCCGGCCGAGCGTCCAGTCCGACAGGTGGCGCTCGATGACCCGGTCGAGTTCCTCGATGTGAAGGGCGGTGCCGGTGCACAGCGCCTCCACCAGGGGCCACTCGGCCCCGGTGCTGCCGCCGCGCGCGATCGCCAGCGCCTCATCTACCGGCAGGCGGCCGACGTCGTGCTGAAACAGCACCTGGAGCGCCATCTCGCGGGACCGCCGCCGCATCTTCATGAGAAACGACCACCCGCCGGGGGCCGGTGGCCGCTACCCCGGCCGGGTGACCGGTACGTGGGATGCGACACGGCTTGCGTCCGTGGGTGGTCCGCCACGACAGTATTCTATCAGCCGCTGGAGCAGAGGGGAACCCGCCGGTGCTACCTCGCGCGCTCGATGTACTCCCCTGTGCGCGTGTCCACCCGCACGATGTCGCCTATCTCTACGAAAAACGGCACCTGGATCATCGCCCCGGTCTCCAGGCGCGCCGGCTTAGATCCCCCGGAAGCGGTGTCTCCGCGAAACCCCGGAGCGGTCTCGGCGACCGCGAGGTCAACCGAGTTGGGAAGATCCACGGCGATAGGCCGATCCTCGAAATGGACCACGGTCACCACGGTGTTGTCCTTCAAGTAGAGGGTGGCGTCTCCCAGGAGGTCCATCCCCAGGGTCACCTGTTCGTAGGACTGCTGGTCCATGAAGACGTACTGCTCCTCCTCGTGATAGAGGAACTGCATCTCCCGTCGATCGAGATACGCGTGGGGCACGCGCTCACCGGCGTTGAAGGTGCGCTCGGTTATCGCACCGGTCATGAGGTTTCTGATCTTGGCCCGCACGTACGCGCTGCCGCGGCCGCGCTTGACGTGTTGTGATTGCACGACCGCGTACAGGTCGCCGTCGAGCGTGACCACCACACCCGGCCGGAAGTCGTTCGTCGAGATCACGCCGTCACCTCGTGCAGGTTCTTGGGAAGCCGGGTGAGATTCTCGCACCCACCATCGGTCAACACCACCAGATCCTCTATGCGTACCCCGCCCCAACCGGGCAGGTATATCCCGGGCTCCACGGTCACCACCGCGCCCGGTGCCAGCACCGCCGCCTCGCGCGGCGAGAGCGTTGGGCCCTCGTGCACGGCCAACCCGACGCCGTGGCCCAGGCCGTGACCGAACGCGTCGCCGTAGCCCGCGGCCTCGATGACCGATCGGCCCAATGCGTCGGCCTCGCGCCCGGTCATGCCCGGGCGCAACCCGGCCAGGGCCGCCCGCTGCGCGGCCAGCACGATGGCGTAGATCTCCCGGTGCCGGTCCGAGACCGGCCCGGTCACGACGGTGCGGGTGCAGTCCGAATGATAACCGTCTACGACAGCGCCGAAGTCCACGGTCACGAACTCGCCGGCGCCGATGATCCGATCCGAGGCAACGCCGTGCGGCAACGCAGACCGCGGACCCGATGCGACGATCAGGTCAAAGGGCATCCGCTCCGAACCACGGCGCCGCAGGTTGTGCTCCAGCGCAACCGCCACCTCGTGCTCGGTGACGCCGGGCCGTATCGCGGGCAGCACTTCATGGAACGCCGCCTCCGCCACCTCCACCGCCCGGCGGATCGCCTCGATCTCCTCGGGCGACTTCTGCCAGCGGATCCGGTCCAGCCCCTCGACCGGTACTATCTCAATGGAATCTGCTGCCGCCTGCAGGCGCCGGAACGAGCCGATCGGCAGGTGCTCCTCCTCGATGGCGGCCCGCCGCGCTCCCAGCCGTCCCAGTACCCCGGCCGCCGCATCCAACAGCGGGCCGGTCGCCCGCTCAATGGCAAACCCGGGCGCCTGAGCCGCGGCCTGATCGTAATACCGAAAGTCCACCACCAGGTGCGCCCCGGCCATCGAGACAACGGCGATCCCGGCGGACCCTGCAAACCCCGAGACATAGGTCACGCTCTGGGGCCTGGTCAGGACGGCCGAGTCAAGGCCGGCGGACTCGAGCCGGGCCCGCAGGCGCGTCAGGCGCTCAATGTGGAGATCATCAGGAGCGGACGACACAAGCCGTAGCATACCGCAGGCGCGGGTTCCTTTCAATCACCGCCTCTGCGGAACAGGCGAAGGGCGGGCCAGATGGCCCGCCCTTCACGCCTTGCCCGGCCCCGCGGATGCGGGATTGCCCTACGGCGGCGCGGGTAGAATCGTGAACGTCCAGTAGCCGCTCCAGGCCGTGGGTGAGCTGGTAAACGTCGCGCCGACCCGCCACCGGAAGGTGTCGCCGCAGTACGGCAACTGCGCGTCCGTAACCGCCAGGGTCGTTGTCGGAGCCGCGATGGTCGCGTTGAAGACAATGGGGTAGGGCGCGGCGTTTGCCTCTATGTGCAGGATGTAGTTGATGACGTTGGGCACGCCTCCCCACGTGAAAAGGTAGGCCTGCCCGGGGGCGGCGCACGCAAACGTGTGTCCGTTCGGTGGGGACACGAGTATTGGGGCGCCGCCGATCGTCACGCCGCAACCCGCCACAGCGGCTACGAGGAGAACAACAAGCCCAGCACGGAGAGAAACCGCATTCACGATGTGATCACCGCCTCCTGACCGAATCCCGTCCAGATGTACTGCGCCGTGCCTGGCTACCCTACGGCCTGGGCGCTGCTCCAAACCACCCCGGCCGGGTCTGCTTGAGCAACCGCTGCGTTACCTCTTCGGCCTTGTCCAGCTCTCCCATCAACCAGTAGGCATCCGCCAGCGCCATGTAGGCCGCCAGCAGGCCCGGGTCGAGCTTGATCGCCTCCTGCAGCGGCGGCACCGCCTTAACCAGGTACCCCGATGCAAACGGGGCCGTGCCCGTCTGAGAAAGCCGGTAGCCGTACAGGAAGGCGTATCCCAGCCAGTAGTGTGCCCGGGCGTTGCGTGGGTTCGCGGCGATCGCCTGCTGGTAGGGCTGGATCGCCCGTGCGAATGCTGCCTCGTTCGCATACAACCGGGAAGTATCGAACGTCGGCAGGGCCTGCGCCTGTGCCGGCAGCCCCGCCATCAGCAGTGCAACGACTGCGAAAACCGTCGCGATCAGGCGCATCGTCATCTCACTATGGCCGCGGGGTAACCGCCGGGGCCGCCGCTCCCTGAGGCGCGATGATGTGCGGGGTCACCACGAAGATGACCTCGGTTTCGCGCCGGTCCGTTAGCGTTGTCCGAAAGAGCGCACCCAGCACCGGGATGTCCCCAAGCAGCGGCACCTTCAGCACGCGCTTGCGCTCCTCCGCGCTGATCAGACCGGCCAGAATGATGGACTCCCCGCTGCGGACCGTCACCGTGGTGGTGGCCTTGCGGGTGGCAAGTCGCGGGACCGGGCCCGAACCCGTCTGGAGGAACTCGGTCACCGAGGAAACCTCGGGCTCGACTTTGGTGGTCACCAATCCATCCCGATTGACCTTGGGGAGGATCTTGAGGATCACCCCGATCGGCTTGAAGGTGAAGGTCAGCCGCCCGGCAGAGTCAATGGAGGGGATGGGAACCTCCTCGCCCAGGTTCACCTGGGCCTCGTTTCCATCCACCACCATAATGCGCGGAGCGGTAATCACGCGGGCCTTGCGCTGGGTCACCAGAGCGTCCAAGGCAGCGTTGATCGTGAAGTTGGCTATCCCCAGGGTGATCTGGTTGGGGAATGTACCCACGATCTGGAGTATCGGTATGCTGGTCAACCCCCAGTCGAGCCCTAGGTTGCGCAGGTCCGAGGTGCTGACGTCCACGACCCGCGTTTCAATCATCACCTGCGGCAACTGGATGTCGAGGCCGGCCAGCACCTTGCGGACCTCCTCGTGCTGGGCCACGGTCCCTACCACGACAAGCGCGTTTACTCGGGCGTCGTGGGTGACCAGGATCCCCTTGATGGACGCACCTATGGCCTTGGCCACGTCCTCGGCCTTCCCGAATCCTACAGGATAGGTGATTGCTTCGGGCGCTTCAGGCGGCGGGGCGAGCTTCTCCGCGGCCATGACTATCAGGTTCCGGCCGATTCGGCGGAAGCCCAGGTTGTTGGCCTCCAGGATGAAGCGCAGTGACTCATCGCAGGTCAGGTCTACGAGACGGACGGTGACCTGCCCCTTCACCGAGGCATCGGTCACGATGTTCATGTTGCAGACCTTTGCCAAGGCGGTCAGCACATCGGCCAGCTCGGTATTGCGGAACTCGAGCGTGATCCGTCCCGGTGTGACCGCGGATGGAGCTGCAGGCGGCACAGCGGGCGCCGGTGGCGGCACAGCAGGCGGCGGCGGTGGAGGCGGAGCCTGCGCCACAGGTGCCGGCGCCATCGGCGGGGCTGCCGGTCGCAACGCGCCAGGTGCTCCCGCTGAGGCAGCCGTCCTCCCTCCGGCGAACTTCGCCACCAGCACGCCAGGGCTGCTGGTTGCCAGCGTGAAGGACACGGCGGCCGTCAGATCCACGGCGACCCGCGTCACAGGCGGCCGATCCTGGAACTGACCGATCCGAACGCGCACAACCGCGCCGCGGTCCACATCCAGTAGCTGCGGTACGGCCTGGTCGAGCACGGCGCCCGGCAGATCAATCACGAGCCGGGGCGGCGAGGACAGTTGCAGCGTCCGGTAGGTCAGCGCGCCGGTGCCGACGACAGCAAGCTGGACCGTGTCGCCGAACACCTTGACCGCGACCTGAGTAATACGCACGGGAGGTGCCTGTGGCGCCGCGGGCGTGGATGGAACCAGTGCGAGCGCCAGAACTATGGCAAGCCCCGTAAGGATCCTAGGAGATGCTCGACGGTGCAGTCGCGGCGACATGCCGGTGGCTCACTCCCCCCATCTTAAGTTCAAAACGTTCCCCGTCCTGCTCGAGGATGACCAGCCGTTTGGCGATATCGACCACCGTCACACGGATCTTGTCCAGGATAACGTCTCCCCGGGACACGATGTAGGTCTTGTCGCCGAGCTTGATGATGGCCGTGCCCGAGCCGTCGCCAAGCATGCCGACGAGCTCGGCGGTACTGGCTTCCTTGGGCGGCGGTGCTGGGCCTGGCGCAGCTCCGGGCTGCTCCGGGGTCTGGCCCGGAAACAGCGGGGGTGGTAGCGGCGCCGGTGGAGGCACCGGACCAGGCCTCTCACCCGCTGCGCCCGTCTCGGAGCGCACCAGCGGCGCAAAGGGATCCGGCCGACCGGCATCCACGGGCCCAGCCACCACGCGCGGCGATGGCGTCGGCGCTGGGGCCGGCGTCGGTACCGGCTGCGCGGCCTGGGGTGCGGACGGGGTTGCCACCGCGACCGGCACCGCGGGCGTAACCACAGGAGTTGTCGGCGGAGGCGGAGGCGCGGTCAGAGCCAGGACGATGCCGCCCACGACCCCAACCACGAGCGCGACCGCAACTACTGGATGCGCGCGGAGATACTCTATCACCCTGCGCATGAAGCCCTCCATGCTATGTCTGAGTCTGAGAGAGTACACCAGAGCCCCGGCAGGCTCCCCGCGCCCTCAAACAACCCGTTCTTCAACAGAGTGCCCCAAACTCCTGCTGGATAGACCCGCAGAGTTCCTGCAATTCTCCCCCATGGATCCCAACCCGGGGCCTACGGCCAGTACCATGCCATGATCGCCTCGCCCCAGAACAGGGCGGCGAGCGCCCCAACCGCCAGCCACGGCCCGAACGGTATGGCATCCTTGCGCCCCCGCAGGCGCAGCGCCAGCAACCCGATGCCCACCGCCCCTCCGGCTATGAAGCCGAGAAAGAGGGCAACCGCCACGCCCGGCCATCCCAGGAACGCGCCGATCAGCGCTGCCAGCTTGATGTCGCCGCCCCCCATTCCGCCCCGGCTCAGGACGACTATCGCGGCTATGAGCGCGCCGGCGCCGGCAGCGGCCAGTAGCGCGGGAACTACCCGGCCCTGGACGGCCGAGAGCAACAGGCCCGCGGCTATGCCCGGATAGGTGAGGCGGTTGAGAATCAGCTGGTGATCGAGATCAATGAACGTAATCACAACCATCAGGAAAGCGAACACCAGGCCTGCCAGTCGTGGCAGAGGGCCGGTGAAAGCGCACCACACCGCCACCGCCAAGATGGCCATCAGAACCTCAACGAGAGGGTACCGCGCGGAGATCCTGCCGTCGCAGCTCCGGCAGCGGCCGCGCAGCAGCAGGTAGCTGAGCACCGGTACGTTGTCCTTAGCGCGGATCGGGGCCTGGCAGTGGGGGCACCGCGACCCTGGGTAGACTATTGAGACCTCAAGGGGCAGACGGTGGATCACTACGTTGGCGAAGCTCCCAAGGATCGCCCCGAAGGCAGCCACCACGGCCATCTCAGCGCCGCCCAGGCCCGCGGCGCCGAGCCCCCAGGCGCTCATGCGCGCGCTCCGGCACCCGGCCGGCCCGTGCGCCCGCGGGGCAGGAATCCGCGCCGTCGCGCCGAATACATACATGATCGGGGAAACTGCTGCCGCGTCCTGACGATGTGGCGGCCTCGGGATGGGGGGCACACGCGATGGCTCGTGGAGCATGGATGATCGTGACCGCTGTCATCCTCGGACTGGCCCTGCCGGTCATCGCCCAACAGCCGGCTGCGGTGCCGCCGGTGCTCATCGTTCCCGGGCAGAGCATCGCCGGCGTTGCGCTGGGGCGCACCGTGTCGGCGACTCTCGGCCGCCTCGGTCAACCGGCCGACATGCGAACCCTTCGCGACGGCGCGCTCTACACGTTCCCGCGATACGGGCTCAACATGTACGCCGCAGACGGCGCGGTCCGAGCGGTCTCCACTACCAACAGCCTGCTGCGCACCGTCGAGGGCATCGCGCTGGGATCCAACGTGGCCGAGGTGCGTCGCGTCTTTGGCCAGCAGTTCACGGACGCCGTGGTAGAGGGCCTGATGGGCATCGCCTACGACCAGCACGGCATCGCCTTCGGCCTGGACGGCGTGGTGGTCTCGGTCATCATCGTCTACCCACCGCGCACTGCTGCCGCGCCACCGGCCGCAGCTCCGGCCCTTGCCTCCCCACCTGCCCAGATAGACCTCGCGCTCACCTCGCTGCCGCGCGTCGAGAACCTCAAACCATTCTCTCCTGAGACCCAGTACATGTCCGTGGCAGGATTCCTCAGGTACGTTGTGTACCATCAGACCGGGCTTTGGCTGACCCAGAACGAGGCCTCCCGGATGCTCCAGGAGCAGCTCCGGACGCGGCTGTAAAGCCCGAATCACAGCGGCTTGTCCCCTGGTTGTGCTGCGCCCTCGGCACATATGGTAACGTCGCCCCCAAGCATCTGCGCCCGATCGCGGGCACGGCGGACAGACAGCAGCAGCTCGCGGGCAGTGCTGCCGTGATCCGGGTGGCTGCCCACGCCGACCGACGCCGTCAGCGACCGCCAGTCGGCGACCGGAGCACCCTGCGGCACGGGTAACTTGCCCACCGCCAGCCGCAGGCGTTCGGCCACGGCGGTGGCTGGCTCCAGTGGCGTCTCCGGCATTGCGATGCTGAACTCGGCCTTATCATCCGTTCGCGCTCTGATGTCCACGTCGCGGGTCAACGCCCGAAGCTCATCCGCAACCGATCTCAGGGTCGCGTCCGCTCCCACGGCGCCGTACCGATCGCGCAGTCCCGCGAAGTCGTCAATGTCCACCACCACCAGTGAGAACGCCCGGTGATACCTCGCCGCCCGTTTCACCTCCACCGCCAGGTGCTCGTCGAAGTACCGGCCGGTGAAGAAATCGGTCGCCTCGTCCTGCACCGCCTCGTCCACCAGCGCCCGCTGCAGGTCCTGCATCTCCTTCTGTTGTGCCGCGGTCCGCTCTTCGGACAGGTGGTTGAAGAACGCCACGAACTCCACGATCGTGAAATCGGTGGCCTCGGTCAGGTTCCGATAGAGAACGCGCCGATCCTCACCACCGGGCACAAGCTGCTCACACAGATCCTTAGTGATGTCGCGAAAGGCCACAAACCCCTGAACCACCTCCGCGGCGCCAAAGCCCATGCTGAAGCGCAGCGCGGCCTCGCGGTGCACGAACTCGCGCAGCCGGACGGGATCGTCTGAGTCAAGATAGGAAACCAGCTCGGCGAGGTAGGCACGGCCCAGCCGCCGTAGCTCTTCGAGCGGCCGATAAACATAGGCCGACGGACGCATGCGCGAGAGCGCGGAGGCCCACGCGATGGCAATACGATCTTGCTCGCTGTCGAGCAGGCTGGACAGGTGCCGCGCCACCGTGGAACCCTCCGACGGTGCGGCTTCTACGGCTGCGCCCCGACCTCTCGGCGAAGAATAAACGTGTTGGCCGCCAGGGTGACCTTGAGTCTGGGCATCTCCCCGGGGCTGACCGCCACCTGCGTCAGGACGATGAACCTGGGAAAGTCCTCCAGCCGGCCCATGAAGGCCATCAGGTCGGCGTAGGTGCCATCAAACGCCAGGTCCAGCCTGAAGAGCTGATAGCGGGGCGGGCCCGCCGTGACGGCAGGCTTCTTCCCGGGCCCGGCCGCGGCGCCCGCCGCTTCTCCGGCCGGTCCGGCCTGGGTGGCGCCCGGCCGCAGCAGGCTCAGCCGGATGCCGAGTTCAGAGGCCACGCCCTGGAGCTGGCGGATCAAGCGCGGAATCTCGCGCTCGGGCGGCAGCTTGGCCTCAATCAGCCGGATGCGTTCGGCCAGAGCGTTGTACTCGCGCTCCTTGGCCTCGCGGGTCTCAACAAGGGTCTTCAGCCGCACTACCTCGGCGCGGCGGACGTCCCGTTCCTTGACCAGATCGGCGTAGCGCGCCGCCGCCGGCGTGTAGACAAACAGGTAGAAAACCGTGACCACGGCGGCCACCAGCACGAGGACCAGCATCATCCGCTCGCGCGGGCTCAACCCTCTCACTGGCGGTCACCTCCTGCTGCCTGGGGCCGTTCGATACGCGCGGTCACCTGGAACTTCACGACGTCCCTGGTTCCAACGCGCTCGAGCTGGACAACGGTGAGATCCACCTCGCGGAAGAGCCGCCCGGTGCTCAGGTTGTCCATCAGCTGCGCCACGGCATAGTAGGACATCGCCATGCCCTCAATGCTGAGAGAAGAAGGCTCGGGCACGCTCAGCGAGGTCACCCAGGCATCCTTGGGAATCAGCAGGCGGAACTCGTTCAGGATCGAAGCGGCGGGAAGCTGCTGCTTCAGCAGGTCCACAATGACCGACTCTTTCTCGCGCATCGCCTTGATCCGCCGGTCGAGCTCGAGCACGCGATCCACCTGCGGCTGGAGCTCGGCGATCTCCCTGTTGGCCGCGGCCACATCCGCCGCCACCCCGGCGTTGCGCTGATTCATCCAGACCGCGGCCACGATCAGCACCACGGCCACTGCCAGGGGCAGACCAACTTCAATAACCCGCCGGCTCGGCAGGCGGCGACGAGGTACGCGCGGCAGCAGGTTGATGCGGATCAACTGACATCACCTCCCCGCATGGCGAGTCCTACAGCGACGGCCATCGTGGGCCCGACGGCCGCGAGCCGATCGGCCGGGTGCGTCTGGGGGTTCACCTTGAGTTGCGCGAACGGGGAAACCACCGAGGTGGCCAGGCCGAGTTCCGATGCAATCGTGCGATCGAGGTTCCGGAGCCGGGCCAGCCCGCCGGCCAGCAGTATCTGGTTCACCACGACGGACCGGGATCGGGTCTGGTAGTAGTCCAGCGAGCGCCGGATCTCGGTGACCAGGTCTCCGATGTGAGGCGCGACCACGTCGTAGAGGCGCTCCGCCGTGTGGTCGGCGGCCGCGCCCTCCTCCAGGACCTCGCCCTTCTCCTCCACCAAGCTCCGCGCGGTCGCCTCGTCCACGTCCATCGCCTCCCGGACGGCGTTGAGCAGAACCGCGCCACCGATCGGGATGTTTCGGGTGAACCGCAGGCGCGGCCCCTCGGTGATCAGGATGTCGGAGGCCTCGGAACCAAAATCCACGATGGCAATGGTCTGCGCCTCAGCCGTCGAGGGCCCCACCGCGGACCTCAGCAGGGCAAACGACTCAACGTCGAGGATCCGCACCTGCAGTCTGGCCGCATCGGCCACGGCGACGATCTTGTCCACGACGTCCTGCCGGGCCGCCACCACGATCACGTCCAGCATCTTGCGGCCGTCCTCGGTGGCCTCTCCCAGCACCTGGTAGTCCATGTAGACTTCCTTGATGTTGTACGGGAGGTAGCGCTCGGCCTCGTAGCGAACCGCCGCGGCCAGCTCGGTCTTGGTCATGGGCGGCACGCGGACCTCGCGGACAGTAACGACCTGCCCGCCCACCCCCATGACTACCCGGTCCGTCTTTATCCCGGTGCGATCCAGCAGCGCCCGGATGTGGCTGCCCAGCTCTTCGGGCGCCACCGGTACGCCGTCGTGCATCGCCGCCGGCGGACCCGGTGTGGATCCCATCCTTACCAGGCGGAATCCGCCGCGGTAGGAACCGGCGAGCTCGACGACCTTGAGCGCGTCGCTGCCGATGTCAATGCCCACGTGCGCCTGCGGGGTTGATGAGAAAAGGCCCATCGGCGTCTCGGCCACCCTTCTAGTGCTGCGTGACCGGTCCCCGGCGCGGACCTCACGCACGACACATCCTATCGAGAGTTCGGGCTCCGCGGTGAAAACCCTGCTCCGCGTTGGGCGAATGCCTACGATCTACGGACAGGCGTCCAGGATCTCGGCCCGTCCCATCACTTCCACGCGGATCCAGCGCTCCTGACCGCTGGGCGTCCGCAGGCAGACGGATCCGGCGTTGCTGTTGCCCATCGGGCTGAACGTCAGCGCTTCGCTGGGAAACGTCGTGCTGACCAGGTTGACGGCGTGCGGCATCCGCCGTGAGACTGTGTCGGCGGAGTCCTCCTTGACCACAGGGGCTGCCGACCAGGCCAGATCGTTCGTACACTGGTTGCCCCCGCCGGCGGGCGCCGCGGTCACGGCTCCCTCATAACGGTAGATGCTGTACGTCTCCCCGGAGGGATCAAAGACGAACCGGTAACAGGTCCGCTCGGTCCTGGCCCGCTGCTCGACCATGCGCATGTCGGAAAGCACCTTCCGGGCCGCCCCGACAAGCCGCCGGTTGGTGGTCATGCTCATCCCGCCGAACACCAGGGCGAGCAGCAGCCCACCGATTGCGACCGTCACAACCAACTCAACGAGGGAGAACCCGCGGCGGTCGGTCACAGCCCTACCATCTCCTCCCATTGGGGTCGGTCGTAGAGCGGATCGCCGGTGGCGAACACCAGCGCTGGGCTTGGCCAGCGCACCGCGGCGTAGATGTCCGTCAGCGGGAAGAACGGTGGCGCGACATTGGAGCGCAGCCGCCAGTCATAGGTCATGACGCGCCCGTATCCGGTAATCGGGTCGAAGCGGCCGAAGCCGCCGAAGGTTCCTTGTATCGTCCCGCCCAGTGAGTAGATGCTTCCCTTGTCCGGCAGCGAGTCAAAACCCTCTACCCAGAACATGCCGTTGGGTGCCATCACTACGGCATCCAAATAGAGGTCGTTCGGCGTCTCTGCCCCGACGATGGTAACGTTGCCGGTGACCGAGTAGAGACCCAGCACGTTGGTCGGGTTGTGCCCGGGCCCGGCCGGCGGCGCCTCGTAGACAATGTGCTGGGTGATGCGGATATCGTTCTCGGCCGCGACCGTGAGTCGCATGTTCCTGTTCACCGTGCCGTACAGGCCGCCAGGCGCGATTGCACCGCTCGTGTAGAAGACGCCATTGAAGGTACCGGGGCCGTAGGTCCGCGACTGCGCCCAGGTGTCTCCACCGCCATAATCCCAGTACAGGGTGATGGCCCTGTCAACAGGGTTAATCACAAGCTTCAGATTCCGCCGCAGCGGATTAGGATCGCTTGGGACCGAGAGGCGGATCACCTGCATCCCGCCCTCGCTGGACAGCACCATCTGCTGCACATCCCCCCGCACATAGATACCTCCGCAGGCCGGGGATCCGCAGTTGTCCATGACGTAGAGTCCATCTGAGTTCGGCGGTATGCTGAAAAACTCGTCGTCCCAGGTGCGCGCGCGCACCTCGGCGTCGGTGGAGTTCGAGCCGGTCGGCGACAAACCGATCGAGGTGCGCGAGGGGTTGGCGTTGGTAGGCAGTGCAATCGCCGTTGGACTCACCGCGACGGTGCTGCGGAACACGGTCCCCGTGGTGTTGTCGCAGGCAGGCGTATTCAGCGTGGCGTTCGGGTTAGCCGACGGAATGGCGATGTTGACAGGCGTGCCGCACTTGAAGAAGCGCATTTCGGGGTTGAGCTGCGTTACCGCGTCGTACAGCTCAGGGTTCCCCGCGATCCGTATCTGGTTATTGGAGTGCACCGGCCCCCGGATCTGTGTGCCGGTGTACAGCCATACGTTGCCGGTGGACAGGAGCATCAACGCCCACCGGGAGTACGAGGCATTCTCGATGACCACCGGCCACCCGTGGTAGGCCCCGCCGCTCAGCAAGAAGCTGCCCTGCCAGCCTGCGCTCACCGTCGGGAACCAGTTGGCACACCGGTCGGCGTGCTGGCTACCCAGGCAAATCGTGCGCGCCGCGTTGCCGGATCGTCCAACCGACATGATCGCGTAGTCGAACGCCATGACGAGCTGCTCGGGATTGTTGGGGTCAATCTGGCAGGTGGACGGCCGGCCCGACGGCCGGACGGCAATGGTAGCATAGAAATCACCCAGGGCATCGCCCGAGCCCTGGTCGGTCAGCGCAATCCGCGCCGCCTGCGTGCCGATCCGCAGGACCGCGGTCGCTGGGTCGGGCCGCTCCCAGTCGCTGCTCGCCAGCGCGACGGGATAGGCGTAGTCTGTCAGTATTTGCACCATCTTCAACGTGGGATCCGGCGGGGTTCCTTCATCGGAGCGGCAGATGTTCCGAACCTTAGCCCTGTCAACCGACGGTTGCTGGATCTGCAGGTCCAGATCCACCGCCAGCCGGTGCCGCAGTTCGGCCAGTGCCCGGTAGGCGCCGGCCTCGGCCACAGCCAGCGCCTGCTGACCGCGCAGTTGGTCGAATGAGAGCATGCTCTCGCCCATCGTGGCCACCGCCATCGCGGCCACCACTATGGTGAGGATGAAGACCGCCATCATCACGGTGATGAGGGCTATCCCCCGTTCGGCTCTAAGAACCCTGCGCATGATGCTCATCGCGTCATCTCCAGTCCAATCTCATCATCCAGCGCTACCTGATGAAGGTCTCCGTAGCGGTGGCCGTCCGGGTCGCGGTGCGCGTGGGCGTCACGGTGGCGGTGGCCGTCACCGTGGCGGTCGGAGTCACCGTCGCGGTCCGCGTGGCCGTCCGGGTCGCGGTCGGCGTCACCGTCGCGGTCCGGGTGGCCGTCCGGGTGGCCGTCCGGGTGGCCGTCCGGGTGGCCGTCCGGGT